>JACPJO010000003.1 GCA_016187485.1 Candidatus Uhrbacteria bacterium
CTAACCAACTGAGCTAAGCATCCATGCGCCCCCAAGATAGCCGCTTTTTCTGGTTGACGCAATAGCAAATGTACGATACTCTCCCCCTCGCCTGCGGACGTGGCGGAATTGGTATACGCGCTAGCTTGAGGGGCTAGTGCCAGCAATGGCTTGGAGGTTCGAGTCCTCTCGTCCGCACCATGCTCTATGATTCTTCGTATCCTTCTTGGGTTAGCTGTCATGGTGTTTGGATTTTTTATGGTCTGGAAGACCTATGACATCCAAGAGTTTTTAGGGAAGAGTGATTGGGCCGAACGAAAATTTGGCCCAGGGGGCACGACGACATTTTATAAATTACTGGGAGTTGGGTTCGCCTTTCTTGGCATGCTTATTGCCACGAATGTTATTTCAGAAATTTTGACGGCTCTTGCCGGTATTTTTGTTCGGAAGTAAAATTCTTCTCACTATGTTTGATCTCCGCCCCTTATTCGACCTCTCCTTCTGGTTTGCCCGCAAACCCTCAGCGCTTCTCCCCACGAGCACATGGGCGCTCCTCATCTCTTTTTTGGTGCTCTTTCTGTTGAGCGTGGCCTTGCGCATCCATCTGCGTCGTAAAAGGGCTGCCGACCGGTACCAGAAACACACGCGAGAACGCGTTATTGCGCTCACCCAGTCTGTGGGTCTTCTTGGACTCCTGTGGCTGTTCTTTGCTTACGAGCAAGTAACAGTCTTCCAGTGGCGATGGTGGCTTCTCCTGATTTTTGTAGGCGCGCTTGTGTGGGCAGCGCATATTGTCTATGAAGCGAAGCGCGTCATACCCGCAATGCGCAGGGGACGTTCAGAGGAACTTGGTAAGCTGAAGTATCTTCCACGCGCTGGTCGATAGTATGGACCCGCGTCGCGTGCTCGGGAACCGAGCGGAGCGTCTTGCGGCCGAGTACCTTGAGAGGAAAGGCTACGAAATTTTAGCGAGGCAATACACGACACGATTTGGGGAAGTGGATCTCATTGCGAAGGCGGGGGAGGAAATTGTGTTTGTGGAAGTGAAGTGGCGACAGTCGCTCGAAGCCGGGTATCCAGAAGAGTCGGTTCACCCGAACAAATTGCACCGATTGCAAATTGCCGCCGAGGCGTATTTGTGCGAGCAGAAAAAAGAGGACGCGCCGCACCGCTACGACGTTGTGGCGATGGTTGAAGAGGGAGGTCGCTTGGAAATTGAACACCTCGACGGTATCTGATCCGGCATTGACGCGCCGGTGTTTTTGTGCCACGATGACGCTCTTCTGCCTCGTCAGCGGAAGCGGGCACGAGCCTGAAGAAAGCCGGCCTCCCAATGGTGGGAGAAAACATCGCACGAGCGGTGGGCTGGCGGAACATACACCCGCGACAAGTACGCACGAGCGTACGGGAATGGTTCCGCGCGGTAAGGGTCAATCCGCGCGGCCATGCACGCGCATGGGCCAAATGGCGACTGTTGTTCCAGACCTTGGGGTGAAACCCATGCGACACGAACGCGAACCTTCCATCAACCACTTCACCGACCTCGCTCGCTGGGGCATGCTGGGAGCCTACCTGCTCCTCATGTATGCCGCACGCGGGAACAGGAAGGAGCTCCGGCGCCTTCACGACACGATCATCCCCGCCTCCTGCCGCCTCCTGCGCGAGGACTACTTGCTGTTCGAGCAGCGGTTCGAAGCTCACACCGACACGCACGAATGGAGTCAGGGCGGCCTGCTTCCCTTGAGCGACAATCTCTTCGTTGGGGACTTCAACATCGCGCGGATGAGGGAAACTGACACGTTCGGGCAGCGGAGGCTGGGGCATGCAACCCTCTGCCGGTACTACGCGCAGGTCCTCAACAAGGACCGCGAGCGCAGTACTCGCGAGGAGTTCAGCACTACGGGAGCGAGGATGATCCTGGGGAGCACGGAGCGCTTTGGACATGGTTCCTACCACTTCCACGTGTACCTCCGGGATCTCGACCAGCGCTTCGGCTGCAGTGTGCACCGTGACCCGGCTGGGTTCTTCGTCACTCTCATGCTGGGCGATATCGAACTCACCGAGCCCGTCACGCACTACCTGCGCAATCAGCTTCCCCCCTCCACGAGGCGGCGGACTGACGCTGGCAGCTCTTCTGGCGGCGACGAGGTGACGTTCCTCTTCGAACTGCCGGATGCCGCCCTCGCCCTCTCCTGCCGTGAAGACGACCCGGCACAGAGCATGTACCTCCTGGCCGGGGATGGCTTCGAGGCCGCGCTCATCGACGCGCTTCGCGCTGTTGGCGTGCCGATCAAGAACGTGACGCGCCTGCCCGCGCCGGAAGCTACTCAGTAAATCAGCGTTCCTTCTTTCTCCCGGCCATCCAAGGCCGGTTTCGCATTGACGCCACTTTTTTCCTGTGCTATCTTGACACTATGAAAACCCTGTCATATTGACGGGGGTTTGTTTTAACAAGAGGGAATCTCCACCAACCATTTCCTATTATTATGCCAAACGACATTGAACAAGCCATACGACAGATTTGTGAGGAGAAGGGACTAAGTTACGAAGCGGTGCTCGAGACCATCCAGGCAGCGCTTGCCGCGGCGTACCGGAAAGACTTCGGCGACAAAACGCAAAACATCGAAGTGGAGTTTGATGTGGCGACCGGGAAAATTCGCGCCCACGATGTGAAGACCGTCGTGTCGGACGTAGATCTTGAGGAAGTCGTACGTGTGGAGGAAGCGCGTCGCGCCAAACAGGAAGAGCGCAATGCTCTTGTGGCACAGATGCAGGCGCGTGGTGAGGTGATCCCGCCAGAGTTTGACGGCCCGGTACTTGCGGAGGGCCCGACGTTCAACGAAAAAACGGAGATCATGTTGTCCCAGGCAAAGTTGGTGGACCCCGACGCAGAGCTTGGCGAGATCTTGCGCATGGAATTGCCGGTGCCGGGCGAATTCGGACGCATGGCGGCCATGACGGCCAAGCAAGTGGTCATGCAGAAACTGCGCGAAGCGGAGCGGGAGATCGTCTACGGCGAATTCAAGGAGTTTGAGCACACATGCGTGGTCGGTACCATTCAGCGCCGTGAAGGCCGAGTGATTCTGGTGGACTTGAATCGCGCGACGGGGATTCTTCGCCCAGAGGACCAAACTCCCGGCGAGCGCTACAACTCCGGTTCACGCATGAAGTTTTACGTCCGCTCTGTGTCACTGACCTCGAAGGGTCCCGAGATATTGCTCTCGCGTACAGACTCGGCCCTTGTAAAGTGTTTATTCCAAAACGAAATTCCTGAAGCGGCGGATGGTGCTGTGGAGATTAAGGGTATGGCGCGCGAACCTGGCGGACGCACCAAAGTGGCGGTTGCCACCAGCGACGACTCCATTGACCCCATTGGCGCCTGTATCGGTCAACGTGGCACCCGTATTCAAACGATTATTGCCGAGCTTGGCGGCGAGAAGATTGACATCATCCAATGGAGTGGGGATGCTCATGAATATGTGGCAAACGCTCTCTCACCCGCGCGTGTTTCCTCGGTGGAGATTAAAGAGACAACAAATGATGGGGAAGAAAAATTGGCAATCGTGACGGTTCCCGATGACCAGCTCTCACTTGCGGTGGGGAAGGGCGGCCAAAACGTGCGTCTTGCCTCGCGGTTGGTTTCTATGCGCATCACCGTGCAAGGAGAAACGGGCGGGAAGCCAGATGCGCCAGAAGAGGTACCCGCGGATGCGGCGCCTGTTGCAGATGTTCCCTCAACAGAAAACGCCTAATCTATGTTCCAGACGTACCTTGCTGAGCCGATGTACAACTTGCTTGTCTGGCTTTACAACGTCATTCCGCTGCACGATATTGGCATTGCAATCATCGTTCTCACCCTCATAATCAAAGGAGTGCTCTGGCCGCTTACAGGCAAGGCACTCAAGAGCCAGCGCATGCTTCAGGCGCTTCAGCCGAAAATTGATGCACTCCGAAAGGAGTGCGGACAGGACAAAGAGCGTCTAGCCGCTGGCATGATGAAACTCTACAAAGAAGAAAAAGTGAACCCCGCTTCTTCCTGCCTCCCTCTATTAATCCAACTACCGATTCTCATTGCGCTGTACCGTGTGCTGTTGGTGGGACTCAACAATGGCGATACGTACCAGCTTTATGATTTTGTTGCTGACCCCGGAACCATCAACGAAATTTCTCTGGGCTTCATCAACTTGGCTCGGGCGAATATCGTGCTGGCACTCTTAGCCGGTGCGTCGCAGTACGTGCAGGCAAAGATGCTCCAGATACGGCGGCCACCGGCAATCGTGCGCGGAACCGAGGCGGCGAAAGATGAAGACCTTGCTGCGTCCATGAACAAATCCATGCTCTATATCATGCCGGTTATGACCGTGGTGATTGGCGCGTCGCTTCCGGGCGGTCTGGCGCTGTACTGGTTGGTCGTGACGCTGCTTTCTATTCTCCAGCAATACCTCGTGTTCCGTTCTCTTCCTCACGCGGCGCCTGCCCAATCGACCTCCTAGCTATGCTTCGCGACGCCCTCCTTCGAACGTTGGCATGGTTTGCCACGCAGGAGTATGCGCCCACAGCGTTTGAAGTGTGGAAGTGGATGGATCCGTGGACGGGGGATGCATCCACCCCGGCGTTTCTTGTCGTGAGGAGGGAATTAGGGGAGCTCTGCCAGCACGGAGACATTATTACTCAAGACGGTCTTTTTGCTCTTGCAGGGTACGAGTCGTTGTTTACGCTGCGAGAGGAACGTGCACGCGACAGTGTCCAGAAATTGCGGCGTTTGAATCGCGTCGTGCGTTTTTTGCGACTCCTCCCCACCCTCCGGGCAATTTTTGCGTGCAACACCCTTGCGTGGTCACATACACGCCCCGAAAGCGATCTTGACCTTCTTCTTGTTGTCCGGCACGGATGGCTCTGGACGACACGCCTGCTTGCCACATTGCCCCTTGCTCTTTTGCGACTACGCCCGGAGGAGACGAAACAGAATCCCGTGTGCTTGAGTTTTTTCTTGAGCGAGAAGGCTACGCATCTCGGCTCGCTCCGCTTGTCAGGTGGTGACCCCTATTTGTGGTATTGGCTCCATGCTCTTATCCCGCTCCACGACCCGCTACGTATTAAAGAGCAACTGGATCTTTCTCTTGGCGAAAAAGAATCTCCCGCATCCGTTTCTTCCATCGAGCGCATTTGTGAAAAATTTGAGTGGGTACTGATGCCAAGCGAGATCAAGCGCATCGCCAACACAGATACGCGTGTGATTCTCTCGCGCGACATGCTAAAATTCCATGTAGGCGACCGACGTCTTCACTTCCGCGAGGCGCATCGTGCACTCTGTGAAGCGCTTGGGCTTCCGCCATTTGATTATGAAAATATTTGAACAAGCGCAGGGCGTCTTGCTTTTGGCAATCCTGTTTCTCTTACCGTGGCAAACACACTTGCTGGTGGGGGTGGAGCCGTTTCTTGGCGCAGAGGGAGATGCAGGATTGCTCCGCGTCTACGCGGTGGAGGGACTCGTATGGCTTGCCTTTGTTCTTCACCCGTTTGTCCGTGTAGCAGAGAGGGCACGGCTGCCCGTCTTTCTTGGCTGGGTCGTGGTATTGACACTTCTTGTTTCGACGGGTTTCTCTTCCTCCATCCTTCTTGGTTTCACAACATGGCTTCATATTGCCTCGGCGTTTCTCCTTTTCGTCCTTCTTGTTTCCGAGACTGTGCCGGTTCGCCGCGCCGCCCTCGTGTTTGTTTTGGGGCTGGTGATTCCTGGGGTGCTCGGTGTGTTTCAAGCGATCATGGGGAGCTCGCCCGGCGCCTCATGGTTGGGGCTTCCGGCGCGAGATGCCGCTCTGGCGGGGGAGGCGGTCATTGAAAGTTTCTCTCTCCGATGGCTTCGTGCGGCGGGAGCATTTCCTCACCCGAATATTTTTGGCGGTTATCTTGCCGTAGCTCTTTTCGCCTGTGGTTTTGTTTTTTGGCAAGCGAAACGTTTTCGTGTCGCTCTTGGTGCAATTGGCCTCCTCCTTTTTGTCACTCTCCTCCTCACGTATTCACGTTCTGCATGGTTGGCACTCGTCCTCTCTGCCGCGATCCTCTGTTGGATTCTTTTCACGCATCACCGTTCGGCTCTCCGGCGTGTGATTCCGTTCGGCCTCGCGGCTCTTCTCGTCATCTTTTTTACGGTCTCCATTTTTTCCCAACCCTTTGCCACACGTTTTGATCCGACCGCGCGTCTGGAAGGGCGGTCGCTTGAAGAGCGTGTTGGTGGGCTTGCCGATTGGCGGAGCATTATGAACCAGGATCCTGCGCGTTGGTGGCGCGGGGTAGGCCTGGGCCACTATCCTTTGACGCTCACACAGATTGACCCCACGCGTCCCCTGTACGCTTTGGCTCCAGTTCACAACACCTATCTGCTCATTCTGGCGGAGCTTGGCGTTCCCATCGCTCTCCTGCTGCTGCTTTGGATTGCCTCGATGGATCGTTTGAACTACGCCGCACTCCCGCGTATTCCTGCCGCCGTGGCTCTCGCGATGGGTAATGTTCTTCTTGTCGTGGGTTTCTTTGACCATTATCTTTGGAGCTCTTGGAGCGGTCTTGTGCTCTCCGCCTTCGTCATGGCCATGACAGTGAGACTATCATGTCATTCGGAGCTTAGCTCCGAGGGAACTCAATAAAATCAATACCTTCCTCGGAGCTAAGCTCCGAGAAACGGCATATGCGTACGACAGAATTTGCAAGCGGAGAGTACTACCATATCTACAATCGTGGAGTCGATAAAAGGCAAATTTTTCTATCCCCTCTGGATTTTGAAAGATTCTATGAATCTCTCTATTTGTTCAATGATAGATCCTATGATCGCAAGGGAGGGGACAAAGTCGAGCGAACCCTGCAACTCGCCGGAGCAGAAGTTTTTGGCATTGATCGAGACCCCCTTGCTTCTATTCTATCCTTTGAGCTTATGTCCAACCACTTCCACATGCTTATTCGACAAGAACGAGATGGAGGTGTTTCAGAGTTTATGCATCGCGTTGGTACTGGATACACAAATTATTTCAATGGCTTGTATAAGAGGACGGGGAGTTTATTTGAGGGGCCGTTCCATGCAGTACAGATACAAAGCGATGCTCAGTTGATACATGTCATTCGCTATATTCATTTAAATGGGCTTGATGGCTCTAGTCACCTGTGGAGAGAAGGGGAAGTTCTTGATTGGGATAGAGCTCTTCATCTCCTCGATCAGTATTCTTGGTCGAGTCACCATTTTTACATGGGGCGTGACCAGGAGTTACCAGTTCTCAACGAACAGCTGGTTCACTCGTTATTTCCTGACCCTGGCGAGTACAGTACATTCTTACGTGGCTGGTCACAAAGAGAAATCGCGCACCTCTCTCCCGGAATTCTTTGGAGTTAAGCTCCGAGGGAACCCAATAAAATCAATACCCTCCTCGGAGCTTAGCTCCGAGGAAACATAGATTCCCTAAGCTAGGGATTCCAATTTTCCTCCCATTCTGCTAGGGTGGCATCTTCTGCCGCCGTACCTTCAACCAACCCTCTTGCGGCAGAGGAGGAGTTCCCATGTCTCGCAAGCCGATTGATCTCGAAGACATCACGAACTACGCCGTGTATGTCCTCGAAGGTCATGACATCGAGGTGTGTCCCTGGCAGGATCAGTCCTCGAGCGGGTTCTACCGGCTGTCGCTTTGCTTCGGTGCGTCTGCGGCGCTCAACCGCGTTCTGCGTCCCGACTCCTCGCTCACGGACTCGTTCAACTTCTTCGTGAAGCAGGATCACCTGGGGCTCTCGCCTGCTGACACGGCCCGCCTGTACGGGACTGGTGTGCGCAAGATGGTGGATACCCTGTCGCCCAAGGGTCTTGTCGTCGCCGTGGATGTGAACGCCAATCCGGAAGCGGCGGCGATGGGCATCGTCTACGCCCTGCAGGAAGCCAACTATTTCCAGACTGACATGGAGATCTACCGCGGCCTCACGACGGTTCGGATCATGGTGGACGGTGAAGCCTTCGTGACGAAGGCCGAACGCGGCGTGGAGATCGCGCGGCTCGGCAACCTGCAGCGGTGCCTGGCCACCGTCACCCCCACCGATGAGGGGCTCTCGACGGACGGCTTCGCCGAACTCGTCGAGCGGCTCTGGAAGGGGAGGGAGTTTCCCGAAATGGTCGAGTACGTGGGGACCGAGGAGATGGGCTTGATCAATGCCGTCTGCCGCGGTTCCGGCCGTTCGGGCCAGGTGCTGCGTCTCACCGTGCATCCCACGACGGGGGAGACCACGACGCGCGACGTGATCATCGGCAAGGGCCTGGTCTTCGACGACGGCGGGCAGGTCTCCAAGGGCGAACACATGGCGGGCATGGGCGGCGACAAGATGGGCGCGCTCGGCTGCCTCGGCGTGGCGCTGTACTTCGGACAGCATCCCGACGAGCTCACGCGCACGCTTGAGGTCATCCTCGTGCTGGCCGAGAACCGCACCGACGGCAACGCCTACCTCATGGACGAGATCCTCACCTCCTTTGGCGGCAAGCGGGTGCGCGTGACGCATCCCGATGCCGAGGGCCGGCTGGTCTTGGCCGACGCCATCGAGTGGGCGCACGCGAACTTTTCTGACATCGCGAGTCTGCAGACCATGGCGACGCTCACGGGAGCGGCGGTCACGGCGCTCGGCCAGCCCTTCTCGGCCATGTTCGTGAACGACAACTACTGGGAGCGGATGACCGAACTCAAGGAAGCGGGCGAGCGCGCTGCCGACCGCGTCTGGCCCATGCCGATGGACCCCTACTACGCGAACCTTCTCCTCGACCCCGTGGCCGACCTGAGGAACACGGGCAAGAAGAAGGAGGGCGGGCCGAGCCTGGGGGCGATGTTCCTCGCGGCCTTCCACCCCAAGGACTGGCCGGGGGAGTTCATCCATCTTGACATCGCGGGCTCCACGGCGCTCGACTTCGCCGGTGGCACCGAGATCGCCGAAGGTCTTCCGCGCGCAGCTGGCATCGCTTTCACGATCGAGCGTCTGCGCAAGAAGTAACGAGGACACGAGCTCGCAAGAGCGAAGGAGAATCTTCTCAATCCAGCCCACGGCTGGATTTCGTCTTCTCCAGGGCTTGACAGGCCCCTTTTCTTGTACCAAAATGGCGCTCGCAAGCACTCTAGCTTGTTGAGTGCTAATTAACCCTCCTCATTATTTATGAAGTTACGTCCTCTTAATGACCATATTCTTGTGAAGCCCCTTTCCTCCGAAGAGGTAACGGCTTCCGGCATCATCCTCCCCGACACCGTGGACAAGGACCGTCCGGAACAAGGTGAGGTCGTTGCCGTGGGTCCCGGCAAGCGTTTGGAAAATGGCGAACGCGCACCGATGGATGTGTCCGTCGGAGACAAAGTTGTCTTTAAAAAATATTCTCCCGATCCAGTGAAAGTGAAGGAGGAAGAATATTTGGTGATTCGCAACGACGACATTGTGGCCATCCTTGAATAACTCTTTCTATGTCAAAACAAATTCTTTTTAACGAAGATGCGCGCGCGGCGCTCAAGCGCGGTGTAGATAAACTTGCCAATGCCGTGAAGGTCACATTGGGTCCTCGTGGACGCAATGTTGTGCTCGAGCGTGGATACGGCGCCCCAACGGTCACAAAGGACGGCGTCACGGTAGCGAAGGAAATCGAACTCGAAGACAAGAACGAAAATCTTGGGGCAGAGTTGGTGAAGGAAGTGGCGACGAAAACCAACGACGCTGCGGGCGACGGCACAACGACGGCAACCGTGTTGGCGCAAGCGCTCATTGCCGAGGGTCTCAAAAATGTGACCGCGGGCATCAATCCGCAGGTGCTGCGCCGGGGGATTGAGAAGGGCGTGGAAGAGATGGTGCATGAGCTCAAGAATATTTCCAAACCTGTGGGCGGCGATGCTATTCAACAGATCGCTTCCATTTCGGCGAACGATCCGGAAATCGGAAAGGTGATTGCGGAGGCCATGAAGAAGGTCGGGGAAAACGGGGTGATTTCTGTGGAAGAGGGACCGTCGCTCGGTATTGAGGTGGAGACGGTGGAGGGCATGCAGTTCGACAAAGGCTATGTCTCTTCGTACATGGTGACGAACGCCGATCGTATGGAGGCGGAATACGAGGATCCCTACATTTTGATTACGGACAAAAAAATAAGCTCGGTCGAGGATTTGATTCCCGTACTTGAAAAAGTAGCGCAGGCGGGGCGCAAGGAGATTGTGATTATTGCGGAAGACGTGGATGGGCAAGCGCTTGCAACTCTCGTGGTGAACAAACTGCGCGGCACATTCTCGGCGCTTGCCATCAAAGCGCCAGGATTCGGTGACCGCCGCAAAGCCATGTTGCAAGACATCGCGGTGCTTACTGGTGGAAAGGTGATTTCAGAGGAAGTCGGCCTTAAGTTGGATAGCGCCACGGTTTCCGATCTCGGTCGCGCGCGCAAAGTGACGGCGACGAAAGACACCACGGTTATTGTGGACGGCAAAGGACATCGCGCGGATATTGATGGGCGCATTGCGCAGATCAAAAAAGAGATTGAGCGCACCGATTCGGATTACGACAAAGAGAAGCTGCAAGAACGCTTAGCAAAGCTCGCCGGCGGC
Source organism: Candidatus Uhrbacteria bacterium (assembly GCA_016187485.1). Taxonomy (NCBI): domain Bacteria; phylum Candidatus Uhriibacteriota; species Candidatus Uhrbacteria bacterium. The sequence continues at coordinate 10,566 of JACPJO010000003.1, forward strand.
GTTGCGGTCATCAAAGTGGGGGCGGCAAGCGAGGTGGAGATGAAAGAAAAGAAACATCGCATTGAAGACGCGGTCTCGGCCACGAAGGCAGCGGTGGAGGAGGGGATTGTGCCCGGCGGCGGCGTTGCACTTATTCGTGCGGCCAAGATGCTTGAGAGTATCGCGCTTCACGGTGATGAGCGCGTGGGAATGGAGATTCTCCGTCGCGCCATCGAAGAGCCGATGCGCATCATCGCGCACAATGCCGGCAAGGACGGGTCCGTGATTGTGAACCGTGTGAAAGAGGGGAAGGACGGATTCGGTTACAATGCTGCGACGGACACGTATGAAGATTTGGTGGAAAGCGGGGTCATCGACCCAGCCAAAGTGACGCGCTCGGCGCTTCAGAATGCAGCCTCGATTGCGATCATGGTCCTCACAACCGAAGCGTCTGTGACAGACATCCCGAAAAAAGATGATCATGCCACGGCAGCCGCGGGAATGGGCGGAGGCATGGGTGGCGGAGGCATGGGGATGTATTAAAGAGAAAAGATAGGCGGGGCTACTATGCCCCGCCTTTGACGCAAAATAGGGTAAAGCGTACAATTCTCAAGTATGGAAACACCAAACTTTCAGAAAGACGCCGAAGAAAACAAACTCATCGCGGCCATTGGCTACGTGGGTATTCTCTGCCTCGTCCCCCTCATTCTCAAAAAAGATTCTCCATTTGCGCAGCACCACGGCAAGCAAGGCCTTGTGGTATTCATCGCGTGGATTATTCTCTGGATCGGCAACATTATCCCCGTGCTGGGACAGATTATCTGGTTTGTCGGAAGCATCGCTCTTCTTATACTTGTGGTTATGGGGATCATGAATGCGATGGCGGGGAATATGTGGGAGATGCCGTATCTCGGCAAATTTGCCAAACAGGTGAAATTATAATTTGTGTCTATCGTAACCGACATTTCCGTCCAGAAGGACCGTGCCGCCACCCTGTGGCGGCTTCTTTGACGTAGATGGCGCCAAAACGCGGCTTACTGAGATCGAGGCGACTATGAGTGCCGCAGATTTTTGGAAGGATAAAAACCGCGCGCGTACTCTCGGTCAAGAGTCTGCGAGTCTTCGTCGGACTATTGAACAAATGGAGGACGTGAACAAGAGGATCGCGGACACGGAGGGATACAGCGCTTTAGCGGGCGAGGGAGCTCTGCAAGAACTTGAGGGGGAGGTGGCGTCAATCGGCAAGATTCTTGATGCGTTAGAATTTCGTACACTTTTTTCTGGTCCTTACGATTCTCATAACGCCATTGTGGACATTCATGCGGGTTCGGGCGGCACGGAGGCGAATGATTGGACCGGCATGCTGCTTCGTATGTACATGCGGTTTGCCGAATCGAAGGGGTGGCGGGTGACAATGCTCTCCGAATCCCCGGCGGAAGAAGCCGGGTACAAGTCTGTCACGCTTCGCATGGAAGGAGAGTATGCATACGGGACGCTTCGTTCGGAAGCCGGCGTGCATCGGCTGGTGCGTATTTCGCCGTTTGATGCCGAAAAAATGCGCCATACGACCTTTGCGCTTGTGAATGTCATCCCGGAATTTGACGAAGTTCCCGACATCGTGATTGATCCCAAAGATATTCGCGTGGACACGTTTCTCTCTTCCGGTCATGGGGGGCAAAGCGTGCAGACGACGTACTCCGCTGTACGCGTTGTGCATATCCCCACAGGTGTTGTGGTAAGCTGTCAGAACGAGCGATCGCAACAACAAAACAGAGAGACGGCCATGAAAATTCTTGCTTCGCGTCTCTACCAAATCGAACAGAAAAAACGCGAACGGCAAGTCTCCGATATCCGCGGGGATGTGCAAAGCGCCGAGTGGGGAAACCAGATCCGCTCGTACGTGCTTCATCCCTACAAGCTTGTGAAGGATCACCGCACGGAAGCGGAGACGCAAGAGGCAGAAGACGTATTGAATGGCGACCTTGATATATTCGTCCAGGCCTACCTTCGCTCGCAAGTCCACCTTAGCCACTAATTTCCCTATGACCTACAAAACCGCTCTTGTCACCGGTGGCGCCGGGTTTATCGGCTCACACATTGTGGATGCTCTCGTGGCGCGCCGCGTGAAAGTGTTTGTGGTGGACGATCTTTCCACGGGCCATAAAGAAAATCTCAATCCTAATGTATCTTTCACGAAGCTTTCTGTGACGTCGCCTGCGTTTCGGACGTTGGTGAAGAAGGTAAAACCTGACGTTATTTTCCATTTGGCGGCGCACTTGAGCGTGCGCGCGTCTATTGAACGGCCGATTCATGACGCGACGGTGAACATTCTTGGAACGCTCAATATGCTTGAAGCGGCGCGGGAAGCGGGCGTGAAAAAAATTGTTGTCACGTCCTCGGGCGGTATTATGTACCCCGCTTCGCTTAAGCGGGCGAGCGAAGAAGACGGCATTTATCCGGAATCTCCCTACGGCGTTTCCAAGCGTGCCATTGAGTTATACCTTGAGCATTATTGGAGCGTGTTTAAGATTCCCTATGTGGCTCTGCGGCTTTCCAATGTCTACGGCCCGCGACAGCGCGCCCATACTCCCGGCGAGGGGGGAGTGGTGCCAAATTTTATTGAAACAATGCGTGCCGGCAAGCGTCCCTTTATCACCGGCAAAGGAGACAAGACGCGCGACTTTGTTTATGTGACGGATGTGGCGGCGGCAGCGCTCGCGGCAGCGCGGTCGTCTTACGTGGGTATTGTCAACATTTCGAGCTGCCAAGAAGCAAGCGTGCATCAGATCTTTGATCTTTTAGCGCGCCTTGTAAAGTATCCGCACAAGCCAGAGTATCGGCAGGCCATCGCAGGGGAAAAGCAGCGTTCGTGCATGAATAACAAACGCGCGCGGCAAGAGTTGGGGTGGACGCCGAAGGTAGGACTGCGTGAGGGATTGGCCCAGTGCGTGCGATTCTTCGACACGAGAAAATTACAAAAGAAGTCTGCATGAGCCCGACCGCGCGCACACTCCGTGAAGCGCTTCGTGTTCTCCGTGCTGGAGGAGTCGCCTTGATTCCCACCGAAACGTCCTATGCGCTCGCCGTCGATGCAACGAACGCTGCAGCGGTCCGCCGCGTGTTTCACCTGAAGGGCCGTGCGGAACAAAAAACGCTGCCGCTTATTGCGAGTTCGCGTGTGATGGCAGAGAGGTATGCCGTGTTGGGATCAATGGAGAGTGCACTCGCAAAAAAGTATTGGCCAGGGCCACTCACGCTTGTCGTACCGGCAAAGAAGAATGTGGGGCTGGCAAAGGGCGTGGTGGCGAAGGACGGAACCATTGCTATCCGGGTAAGCAGGCACGCGGTTGCCCGCGCCCTTTCGCGCCGTTTAAAAGTTCCCATCGTCTCGACCTCAGCCAATCGTGCGGGCGAGCCGCCGGTATTTTCTCCGCACGACCTTTCTTTCTCTTTGGATGCTGTTGTAGACGCGGGAAAGCTTCGCCAGCGCAAACCCTCGACGATTGTGCGTATTGTGGAGGGGAAAATTGTCATCCTGCGTCAAGGTAAGTTAGGAGCTAAGCTCCTGACTGGTCAGGAGCTTAGCTCCTCATTCTTATGAGAGCGAAGAAACAATTTGGCCAGCATTTTTTACGTGATCAGTCCGTGATCAAAAAAATCATCTCATCTGCCGAAATTACTCCGGGCGAAGAGGTGCTGGAAATCGGCCCCGGCGAGGGGGTTTTGACGCAAGCACTTCTCTCCGCCGGGGCTCGCGTCACGGCAGTGGAAATTGACCGCGATCTCATTGATGCTCTCCGGGAGCGTTTTGGCAAAAGTCTTAATCTTATCGAGGGCGATATTCTCTCCGTTCCTCTCTGCAAGCTTCCGGCGACAAGCTATAAGCTCGTTGCTAATCTTCCCTACAATATCGCTTCCGCGGTGCTGGAAAAGTTCTTCACTCTTCCTGAGCCGCCCACGCGCTTTGTGGTGATGGTCCAACGCGAGGTGGGGGAGCGCATTCTGGCACAGCCTCCACACATGAGTCTTCTCTCGGTTGCCTGCCAGATGTATGCCGATGCGCGTCGGGTGACACGCGTGCCGCCCGGCGCGTTTTCCCCGCCGCCAAAAGTGGACTCGCTTGTCGTGCGTATGGACTGGCACCCGCGTGTTGTCGATCCGGAATCGGTCATCGCACTGGCAAAAAAGGGTTTTGTCCATCCCAGAAAACAGCTTCATCGTAATATGGAGCCCTTGTTTGCTCGTGAAAAAACAAAGAAATTTCTCGCCTCCCGCAGTTTGCCAGAGACAGCCCGCGCGCAGGAACTTTCTGTGGACGATTGGATCGCTATTCGGGCACACAACATGCTATAATTTCCCTGGCCTATGTGGCATCGTCCACACACAGAGCGTTTTTCAGCCTTTCCGCTTGAGGCGAAGGTGGCGGTTGTTTTATTTTTTCTCACAGGCGTGCTCGGCGTTGTCTACGGAACGCGTGGGTTTTTCTTCAACTTGAAAAAACCGTTTCTGGCACAGATCAATTACAGTGGCCCGCGCTACCTTTCGCTGGCCGAGCAAGAGGCGCAAGAAATTGAAGAGCAGAAAAAACGTGACACGGACGAGGACGGTATAAATGACTACGAAGAGCTGGCGGTGTACAAGACAAGCCCGTACCTTTCCGATACCGACTCCGATGGTGTAGACGACGCGCAAGAAGTGCGGCTCGGGAAAGATCCGACATGTCCAGAAGGGCAGAACTGCGCGCGGGCGTTTGCGAGCGTTACCGAAGAGGGGGAGGGGCCGTCGCTTAAACTTCCCCGCGAGGACAACCCTCTCGACTTCACAGAGATCACGAGCACCGAGGCGCTTGAAGCAAAAGTGGCTCGCCTCTCCGCAAGTGATTTGCGCCGCGTGCTTACACAGACCGGAATCTCGGCGGATATTATTGATGGCCTTTCCGACACAGAAGTGCGCGCTCTGTTTCTTTCTACCGCAAGCGATCCGAATTCCGCGGCGGCGCTTGAACAAATCTTAGGTCAGCTTCCCGCAGAATCCGACGTGGGGGAGAGCGCGCCATAATCTATGGAGGCACAGATGTACAACCGGATGCGCGCACGGCGATGGATTGCCGCTTTTGCGCTTCTCCTCTTTTTCCTCCCCGCGGCTCTTGTACAGGCCGCGGCGCTTAATACCGCCATTGTTGCGGCGCAGTCGCTCAAGTCGGCGGACATCGCTGCTGCCGGCGGACAGCCAGCCGAAGCGGCAGCGAGCACGATTGAAGAGACGGTGGATCGCGTCGTGGTGCCGCAGATTGCGGTGGTGGCTCGCCAGATTCTCCTGAATCTCTTGAGTTTTGTGGTGAACCGTTTAGCCTACGACGCCGCCGTGGCGCTTTCTTCGGCCGCGACGGGGCAGACGGCACTTGTGGAGTTCCGCACGCCGGAAGAATATTTTAAAGATGTAGGGCTTGATATTGCCGGCGAGACGATCCAATCGCTCAACGATATTTTGAACAAGGCCACGAACATGGACTTCGGTCTGTGTGCGCCGAGAAATCCGTACATCAAACTGGGCATCCAGCTTGGTATCAAAGCGCAGTTTACGAAGAATCAGTTTGAGCCGCGTTGTGAATTTCAAGATTTCGTCAGTAACTGGCAAGCGGTGATCGGCACATTTACGGACACGGAGGGAGGGAGCCAGCGCATTTTGCGGGAATTTGCTCAAGCCTACAACCCCAATCAAAACGAGCTTATCTCTACCGTGACACTGTACGCGCGCATCAACCAGCAAGTGTTTACGGAAAAATATCTTCTCTCGGCATCGGATCGAGAGAGTGGAGGCTATAAAGATGTTGTGGATTTCATTACGGGCCAACGGCAGACGCCCGCGTCTCTCATCCAACGCCAGACAGAAGCGAATGTCGTGGAGATACAAAATCAAGAAACGTTGCAGAAAGGAACGATTATCGGCCAAGACAAGGATGCGATTGAGGCGATATTCCTGCAGATGGGAAGCATATTCGTCAATACGTTGTTGTCGAACCTGGCGAGCAATATTTATTCCGGTCTCTTTAAGCCCAGGCAAGCGTCCATTGATCCTTTCAACCCGCAGATTGCCAATATCGGCGGCCGCGAGCAAGCCCGGCAAACCTTCCGAGGCATCACGTCTGTTCCCATCCTCTCCCTTGATACCTATAACCCCATGGACGAATTCGTGGTGTGTCCTGGGGCAGATCTTCGCGGACAGTATAACTGCGTGATGGACCAGCAGTTTGCCAACGCCATCACACGCGCACGCACCGGTGATCCGTTTACCGTGCAAGAGGCGGTAGACGAGGGGCTCTTGAACGGCGATTGGCCGCTTATTCCTTCCGACGATGACGCACGCAACCAAGACCCGTTCTGTCATACGTATGGGTATTGCTACGGCAACATGGTGAAGCTCCGCAAAGCGCGTATTCTCCCCATCGGATGGGAACTCGCTGCCAACTCACCCTTCAATGACCAAGCCAGCCCTGTCACGCTTCAAGAGGTCGTGGACGGCTTTTACAACTGTAACGACCAAGGCGAGGCGGATAGTTCGCACAAATGGTGCCACTTGATTGACCCCAACTGGGTGCTCAAGGTGCCCAACGCTGAATGCCGCGCGTTTGTGCCGGGTGAATTACCGGCCTCGAGCATGGTAAATGTGCGCCAAAGCGTCTGCGTGGACTCGCCCACGTGTATTGCGCACGACGCCAATGGGCAATGTATCGGTGGTTACGGCTACTGCACGCAGGAAGAAAACGTGTGGCAATTCCGCGGTGACAGCTGCCCGGCCGAATACGCCGGCTGCTTGGCGTTTAGCAATGAGCGCACAAACGAAACGCTCTCCGCACTGCTCCCCACCGTAAATGCGCAAGGGTGTACGGCGGACAATGCCGGGTGCCAGTGGTACCGCGCAAACAGGTATTACGACGATCACGGCACCGAAGAGACGGCGGACGACACCTACGAATTTTTACCCACCGGAGAGATCTATGCGCTTACGGGTGCCGCAAATCGTGACGACGATATTGGCACGGGCTCGCTCAATGCACCGGTCAGCTATACGTACGACTCGGATGGAGCGGGGCCGCAGCCGGCGCGTTCGTATACATCGTACGCCTACCAAGATCGAGCCTACTTTGATGGCGACGTAGGACTTTGTACGGAAACGGCCGCGGGATGTACCGAGTTGATTCCAGCTCTGGGCGTGACGCTCAACCTTCTTGGTAACCCGGGGTTTGAAACGGACGCCAACACAGATCTGGCGCCTGACGTGTGGAACGGAGGAGCCGACGATTTTACGGTAAGCACCACCAACGCGTTCAATGGCCAAGTCGCCATCTCGCCCGTCACGGGTCCGATCAGTGTGACGCAGGAGAACATTCTTCTCTCGCCAAGCCGTTTTTATACACTCTCGTATTATGCGAAGTCGCTGGATGCGAGTAATTCCGCGATTATCGTTGTAGAACTCAATCCAGCGCCAGGTCCTGGAGCGCCTGCGAGCGTGAACTTGGCCGGCACAAGCGTGCTTGGAAACTGTGCGCTCTCGAGCGCGCCGAATTTGATTATCGGGCAACCGAGCGCCGGCGAGGACTTCGAGCGTTTCACGTGCACATTTACGACTCCTTCCTTTGCCACGCTTGCCACTGTCCAGGTGCTCGACACCGTAAGCTCTATTTTCAATCCGAGCGAAATATATCTCGACGCGTTCCAGCTTGAGCTTGGCACACTCGCAACGACTTTCCAGGAAGGGTACGGAAGCGCAAGCCCGGCGCGAACGTATGTGCGTGTGGCGCCGGATTGGCTTGGTTGTACCGGCGCGGCCACAGACCCTGCGCAATGTGACAACTATACGCAGCAATGCAATGCGCAGGACGTCGGATGCGAACTCTATACGCCTGCAGACGGCGGGTTGAGCGTGCCGGCTATTACGAGTGCGGCTGACGTGTGTCCTGCGGCCTGTGTCGGGTACGCCACGTATAAACAGGAACCGACATCGGCAGAATCATCAGCCTACCCCATTCGTCTGATTGCAAGCTCGGCGGATATTTGTTCGGTAAACGATGTGGGGTGCGATGCCTATACGAATTTGGATGTGGTGGCAGCAGGCGGGGAAGGGATTGAGTATTACAAGGAGCTTCGCGCGTGCGCACTGCCCACTCAAGACGCTGGGGCAACGTTCTACACATGGGAGGGGAGTGACAATACGGGTTACCAACTGCGCACGTGGCAGTTGATCGAGTCGAATCTTGGGAACACGAACACGAAGTACGTGGAGGGATCGGATACCGTGTCGCTTGAGTACAATCTTGGTGCCGCGCCTTGTACGAACTCTACCGTGATTTCTGAGAGCGACGTGGCGTGCGCCGACTTGCCGCGCGCCGTTGTGGAAGTGGATACGTACACGGATTGCAATGAGCATGACGATATTTTCACCAATCCGGACTGTCGTGAATTCTACGACGCAACGGGCGGCATCCACTATCGTTTGTACTCCAAGACCGCCACAGTTTCGGCCGCGTGTACGCCGTATCGCAAAGACACTATCGCTGGTGCGGGGGAGGACTTGGTTCGGGTAAACCAAGTTACTGGCGAGGCGATCTATGCACCGGATGGTGTGGATGATGGACAGGAAAATTGCGAATATGCAGGCGGGCTTTGGACGGGCGGGGGAAGTTGCCGTTTGTTCGCGCTTCCTTCCGAAAACGTTGCATGTTCTGCATCTGCAGCTGGCTGCCGTCTTTACACAGGGTCTTCAGCGCGCAACGCCGCCACGGTATTTACCGATACGGTGGAAGATGGGGCCCTCACCGAATACGAGGGCAGCGCCAATGTAACGATCTCGGCCGTATCCCTGGCCACAAGCGGGCACTCCGTTCATGTGACGGGAAGCGATATTCTTGCCACGCTCTCGCTTGTGGAGGGCGGTGGAGGCAACCCGCAATGTGCGGAGGGCGTGTTCTGCACGCTTACCGGGCCAGGCGGATCAAGCTGTACCGTGACGGGAACGGCCGAGGATGACGTGGATGATTGCGGCGCTTTGGTGGGTGACCTTACGCCGGGGAAGACCTATATTTTAGAGTTCTACGCGAAGGGTACAGGGACGCTTGAAGCACAATTTGTGGAAGACCACGGGAATGGAAATATCAATGGGCTTGGGAATATCGTGACGCTTACGCCCGAGTGGAGCCGCTACAGCGTGGGGCCTTTTGATGCAACCATCCATGATGGATTTGACGACACCGCGCAGCTGCGGCTTGTGCCGACCGGCGGTGGCCCAGCGGATTACTATATTGACTACATCGAGCTTAAGGAGACCGAGCAGAATCTCGCTCTCATAAAGGACTCGTGGGAGACGCCGGCACTTTGCGACGCGACGCCAAGCGGCGCGCCGTCCCCGGGGTACTATCTTGGATGTCAGACGTATGCAGATCGCGCAGCGGTGGAGTCCAACCTCTACCAGTTCACCCGCCTCTGCCAAGAAGAGGTGATCGGATGTCGTGCCTATTACGACACGCAAAACTCAGACGTTTCTTTTGGACAGACTTTCAACGCCACATGCGCGCTTCCCGCCGGTTATGCGGGGGTCTGTTCTAACAACCCTGTCAAAAACTGCACGATTGGTTCCCCGCTTCCCATAGATTGCAGTAGTTGTGTCACGGGTTCTGCCGTGTCGTGCGAAATGAACGGGGAGACGATGTGCACGATTGGCATAGCACGAGATTCTTGCACGTTCGATTACGACGGAGCGCTTCCCAATCCGCTTCCCGCCAACATCTCTCTTGGCCCCGAAGCGCGCGTGGTTGCCAATGACCTGGATATTTTCCTGGTAGACAACGGAACGACGTCCTGTCAAGCAGCCGCCGCGGGTTGCACCGAAGTGGGGCTTCCCGCGTACCGCCAAGACAAGTCGCGCGTAACCGGTTTTGCGCCGGCCTATCTTGTGGATGATCCGGACCGCTACGATGAGACGCTCTGTTCTGGCGAGGCGCTCTTCTGTGAGGCGTGGGACACCAATGAAGACGGCACCTTCTACTTTAAGGACCCCGGCAACCAGGTGTGTGAGTTCCGCACGCAAGTGTCCATCGAGAATCAGCTGTACCGCGGGTGGTTCCGCACAGGCGGCAATGAGCCGTGTTATTACGACGACCTCAACAGCAACAGCCAGTTCGATGCTGCCACAGAACTTGCCACTGCCTATCTTATTACGGGCATAGAGTTTGGCGTCTGGCGTAACGGAGACACGGCATACGATGGATGGGTGGGCGCATGTGCCGACCAGTATGACCGGTGCAGTGAGTTTGAAGATCCCCTCCAAGACGTGTCATACGTGTTCATCAAGAACGAAAAGATCGAAGACGGTACGGCGGGAACGGGGCAGCGATGCAACGGGCAGGTGAGTTTGGATGAAGGGTGCGCACTCTTCTTTGACACGGTCCAGCCTGAGCTGTTGTGGAACGCAAGTGCAAGCTATCTGGCTTCCGGCTACGCCGACATTCTGTTTGGCGATGCGGCGCAATCTCTCCAGTCACCGATTTCTTGTTTGGGCGCCGCTACAGATTCCGACGTGGGCCGCATCACATCGCCCTCCGGCCTTGAGTGGAATCTCTGTCATCAGCGTTGTCGCTACACGCCCTCCGAGACGGGGGCCACAGTGGAGGCGGCCTATGCGCAGGCGGCTAGCGGGTTTATCTACACGGGTTCCTGTATAGAAGACCGTGATTGCCCTGTCGTGACAGATTCGACGGGGGAGTCGCTTGAGGGAACATGTAGACAGAATTTTGCCGCCACTGCCACGGAACCCATCCCCCCCTACGATGCCGGAGCCCCTACGCTTAACGTGAACGACGTAAACGATATCCGCAATGTCCGCCGCGACCGTGAGTGTGCCGAGTGGCTTGCCTGTCAGTCGTCGCATACGGTATGGGACGAGCGCACAGGGCGGTTCAAGGAGGTCTGCGACGGTGTGGCCACATGCACGGAATATACGACATCCGGTTCCAACACGTTCTGCAGTGAAACGAAAGAAACGACGCCGGTCACTCTTACGCCCGAACGTTATGTGGCGCGCGATGTCAGTTGGTGGGGGACTGATTATTCCGGGTACAGCATCCCCTACGCCCTCTCGGCGGCAGACTTGGATCAAGTGAATATCAATCCCCAACGCTGGTGCGTGGACGCAAACGGCAACGGAGATATTTTGCAGTCGTGTACCGAGGCGACAGTGGATGAAGATTGTGATGCAGACGAGACGTGCGAAGTGGCGCCCGATGACATGCGGCTCGCTTTTGCCGCGGGGCTCTGCGAAGCGGACACGGGGCAGGGCGAAGCGTGCCGTATTGGGCAGTGCCTTACAACCGGTTCAGCCTGCGCTTCTTCTGACCAATGCCCCGAGGACGATACCTGTTTGATTGGCCAATGTCGCGCCACGCTTCTTACCTCGAGCTGTGACGACAACAATCCGTGCACTTCCCTCGTTTACCCCGTGTGCTTTAACGGCCAGTGCACAAGCCCGCTTACGGGATCCTGCGTGCCCGAAGATGAAACAACGTTGTGTGGCACCGACGTGCCGGGGAGCGTGGATAATTCTTGTGTGGTCGCTCCAGAGACGTTTACGGGGAACTGCTATGCGGGTCAGTGTTTGATTGCGCCAAGCGGAACGGCTTTTGTGCACAACGACCCGGGCTCCGAGAGCACGCAATGCCGCGGGTATCCCGAGCAGAACGCTCCCTATCCACACGCGGTTGTCACCACATGGCGCGATCCGGTCACCGATCAGACGCCAAATAACCTTCCCACAACGCCTGCAGGACTTGTTGATGCGGAAGATTGGACGCCCTACACGAAGATTCCTGGATTCACGGGAGTGGAGGTGTGCGCGCCAAACGGTGGAAACTGTCTCTGCACCTATCAGAAAGTCGGGTTCGCTAATGGAGTGGAGTACCGGTATTACAGTCAAACATCCTCGGATTTCCTTACGGGTATTTGTCAGGGTGGCGACTTAGACGGGCAAGCCTGTGACACGGATATAGAGTGCGACAGCAACACCAGCGATACTCTCCAGATCGGCCGCTGTTTGAAGCGTACGTCAGTGGAGACCATGCTTGGCCTCCCCGGCTACTGTTTGGAGCGCGACTCGTCCATCAATCAGTGGGGAAATCCGTCGAACAACGGCGTGTGCTTGTCGTGGTATCCCGTGGACCAACTTTCAAGCTCAACGGATATTTACAACAGCTACACCGAAGCGGGCTTCCCACTCGACGACACCTTCTATTGTTCGGACGTTGGGTTGTATGTGGACTTATTCCCCACGGGCTCGACCTCTCCGCAGAACCTCACGTCCAACAGCATTCTCCCGGGTTGTGCGGAAACAAAGCGCAGCGGAAACGGGCCGGAGTGTGTGGCCAACCAATATGATGGATGTCAGGACAACGCGCACTGTCCGCAAGGATATTTCGCTGTCGTCGGGTTTTGCAACGACGCCGAACTTGGCCAGCCGGATAATTGCGTAGCGCAAGCGAGCGCGTCAGACAACGACTGCCCGTATTTCTGCGTGCCCTATGGGGCTCGTGACAATACGGTGACCGATCCGGATGAAAGTACGGCGAAATGTGCCGTACCGACGGGTGTGACGCAAGGAACCGCTGCCTCCATTGCCGGGCCTCCGTGGGACACCGATTTCTTTGCGGTGGGGAACCTGTCTGATGACTCCGGCTATGGCACATGGGTGGACCGCTACAAAACTTGTACACGACGGGGCGTGGATGTGGAGGATGCAAGTTACGAGCGGCTTACGCCGATAGGCTTCATCAGCAATGCGGAAGGTTATTTCATGGCCAACAGCGACGCGTATTACTACGCATGCCGTGAAGTGGCGAAAGTGAGCCAGGCGCCGTCGGTTATTTCGACGGATGGCAACAAAGCGTGGACGAACCGTCTGTGGGAAGAAGGCCCCGCGCCACTCTTTGCCATCCAAGATAGCGACGCGATCCCGGTTGACGAGCAGATTGCCTATACATCGGCAGTGGGACCAACGGAAAATGGCGGGCAGGTGGAGCAGGCGCGTTTGGTGCAAGCGGCGGATGGGTCGTTCAAGACACAAAATGGCAACAATGAATTGTTCCCCGACCAATTCCCCGTACCTATTGCTGCGTGCCGGAACGGCGACTTACTGTACACACCGGCTGGAGATGGGTCGTGCGCGACTCCACCGTCCTATCCGCCGCCGGCTGATGTGGATGCGCGTGCCTACGAATATATTTCTGCCAGCGTGCCGGTGACGCCAACGGGCGCGCAGCCGTGCACGCCAACGGCGGGAACGCCGGAAAACCAAATGGATCTCTCCGCAGAGTGCAATCCGCCCGCAGTCGCGACGTGTGACCTGGATCCCGTGGTGTGCGTGGTGAGTTGCAATGACCACCAAGACGGATGCCAGTTCAATACGGATGCCGATCCCGACATTGAGCTTGACCTTGGGGATTGTGAGGCGGAAAGCAGTTCGAGCCTCAACACATTTATCTGTGAGGATCCTCTTCCCACTACCACGACGGATTGTTCCGCCGCCGGAACGGGTTATACGGAAGCGCAGCTGGATGAAACTGTTTTCACGCAGGGTGTTTGTACGGGCAGTGGATCGCTTTCGGGTATGTACTGCGCGGGGGATGCCAGCTGTTACTCGCGAGCTTGTATAGAAATCACGAGTGGTAACGATGATCAGGGGTACTGCAGCGACGTACTTGGAGCGACGCCGCAGGTGGAAGTTCAACCGGAAGTGCTCGACAGTGCCGACTCGTTCGTGAACCGCTTGAGCCAATTCTTTGCAAAGGTGTTGGCATACTGGCGCTACGATCCTGGTTCGGGGGACGACACAGGCAAGTACACAGATGTCACCGATACGTATGCAACCGAGACGGATGACGTGTCGGCTGCGCCAGATCCTTACGGTGACGGGCCAAACGACGGGGGCGAGCCGCCCATCGTACGCGGGCTTGATGATTGTTTTGCCAGCGGATGCCGAGAGGCGGACAATGATACGGTGACGGTGAATGGCGTAAACACAGGGGTCATTCTTGGCACCGAAGGACGCGCGCATGTGTCGGCACAATTCTTTGTAGAGGCGAACCCGAACCAGATGCCCGTGAGGAACGTGATTGTGAATTGGGGAGACGGGAGTATTCCGTCGGGATCACAGTCAAGCAGCAACTACTACAAAAATCACCGCGGGCTGTTGGATGACAGCGAGACCGTGTCGTACTGCGCTCGGCCAGAAGGTGCCGCGAACTGGGGCGAGACGTCCGATGCCTGCACCGAGGGGTACTTCACGTTCAGCCACGACTACGTGTGCTTTGACTCCATGCTGATTACATTACCAAACTGTGACAGCACGGAGGACCTAAGCGACGGTTGTACCGACGGCACGCAGTGCATATTTATCCCGCGAGTGCATGTGAAGGATAACTGGGGCTGGTGCACCGGCGAGTGCGGGGACGAAGACGGTCTTGCAGACTTGAATTGTTACGATGGGACGGGGCAAGGGAGTTACAACGAATGTAACATAATTTGTGACCAATATTCGAGTAACTTTAACTGTGATGCTATTGTTTCTCCGAGTGCGGTTGATCCCTGGATATACTTTGATGGGGAAGTGAGAGTGGAACCGGACTAGAAGTTGCAGAGTTGCAAAGTGGAAGAGAGGCGGGGCATGATAGCCCCGCCTTTAAAATGCGAAACCCAGGACAGTGTCCTGGGTAGAGCTCGTGCTGGCCTTGCGGCCTGCTAGAGCTTGAAGAAGAAGAAGTTGGTGCCGTCACCACCGATCATGTCGATCCTGCTCAGGTCCGGGAGAACCGTTCCGTGCGCAGAGCCGCCGATCACATGGATCTGGTCGCCGTCGACAGCGTACTGGCCGTGTCCTTCGATGGTCATCACCACCTCGTCGCCCGCATCAGCCGTGCTGATGGTGCGGGTTCCGTTGCAGGTGGTGCGCTCCATGTCGAGGCACTTCTCGTAGGTGAAGGTCGTCTCCGACCCGTATCCACCCACCAGCGTGTGTCCGGCCAAAGCGTCGGTCGCGATCTCGATCTCGAAATCGCACCACACAGTGTTCTCGCGCGTCCCTACGCCACGGTAGACGCCGACCGGAATCTCGACGAGGTTGCAGACCGTGTCGCAGGTCTGCACGTCGAAGGTCCGCGCCGTGTCGGTGGGCGTGAGCGTGACGTGGACGCCGGTGATGGGTGCGGGGGCATCGATGTAAGCACTCCCGTACTCGACAGTGTCGTCGTCGCCGTTGCCGTCGTCGTCCGCGACCGGATCGTCGTCGCCCGTGGGCGACTCGACCGGCGTGCCGGGAGTGCATCCCACGAACATCATGAGGGCCAGAAGGGAAAGGAACTGCGCTGCGAAGATGCGGGTCATGACCGCCTCCTCCGTTGCCCACCCAAGACATATGGGTGGAACCTAATCTATAAGTACTATAAATAGGCATTTTTGTCAATGCCTATTTACTATCTTTTCGCCTAAACTTAGCGAATAAACACTTCTCTGCCGAACACATTTTTTACTCTTTTTGTCATTTTTCCCTCACCTTAGCCACATTCCAGCTTACGAACTTCACACAAGTGCCGATCGGCACTTACGTGAGGTTTTTCTACTTATCCACATCCCGGTGCCAGGCACCGGCAATTTGAAAGCGACCCGTGGGGGTCGCTGCGAAGAAGGAACAGGGGCAGAGCCGACGCGCTACGCGGCGGCTTCGCAGGTCTCGTCCCACCAGGTGGCGAGCGAGAAGGCCTCGTGTCGGCGCTGGATCTCCTCGGTCTCCGGATGTTCCACGCCGTACTCGACGCAGAGCGCCGGGCTGTTGTTGTCTCCTCGCCCGATGTAGACGAGCGCGACACGCTCGCTCGTGATCGTGAAGCCCTCCTGGTTCCTGCCGCCATCGCACGGGGCTCCCCAACCGAGCTTGACCTGCGAGATGGAAAGGCCGCGGCCCAGATCGAGCCACGCGTCGGGTTCGAGAAGGGAGAGCTGGTCGTTGGCGATCTCGTGGGCGCCAAGCGCGACCACGGCGCGCGTTCCGATGAGCCCGCGGATCTTGGGCTCGACCCAGGAGATGAAACGCATGACCTCGACGGCGTCGAGAACGTAGGTGGAGTCGGCCTTGTTGGGACCCTTGTTGGGACCCCAGCACAAGCCGATGCCATGGATGGGAAGTTCCGAGAAAGGAATGCGCGGCACGGCAGTCTCCGGACAGGGTTGAGAAAACCACGCCAACCTTCCCAAATATAGGCCCATTTGTCAACCACTTGACGGCTTTTTTGGAGTCTGGTAAAAGAAGGGCACTCGCGCGCGGGCGTAGCTCAATTGGTAGAGCAGCGGATTCCAAATCCGCATGTTGCGGGTTCAAGTCCTGTCGCCCGTGCCAATCTTCTCTTCTTTACCACCGGTCCTCCTGACCGGTTTTCCTTTTTTAAAAAGTTGACGGCCAGAGTATTTCTCCCTACTGTCTACCCTGCGAACCTTTACAGAACGGAGTCCCTCGTGTTTTCCTCCCTAAGGTACGGCGCCTACTCATTGCTGAGCGTATCCCTCTTCGCCTCTGCCTACCGTGTCATGAACACCCAGGTGCATGGGCTCTCCACGCCGGTCGCGTTCCTGGTCTTCAGCGTCTTTGCTCTGGCGAGTTCCGTGGTGATCACGCGGTTGTTCCACGGAGACGTCTTCCGGCACCTCTTTGATGCCTGCAGGACGTGGCAGTCGTGGGTGGCCGCCCTGGCCTATGCCGTGGGTTTCTTCCTCGGTTTGCAGGTCTATCAAGGGCCTGCAGAGGCCATCATCGTCTTCCTTGTTGCTGATCTGTTGACGGGACCGTGCAACATCGTGGGAGAGTTCTTCGTTCTTCAGAAGAAGCCACAGAAGCCGGTGCACTCCGCACTCGCGTTCCTCGTGATCCTCGGTTGTCTGTGGGTAGAGAAGTTCGGCGTGGGGCCTGTGAATCGCGCGTTCATGGTCGTGGATGCAGTACTCGTGTTTGCCTTTGCGAACGTCATCATGGGGACAGCGTCGGAAATCTCTCGCGCACACGGACGGCAGAAGGTCGGCCTTTCTAAAGATGGAGTGCTGGTTCACGGAAACATCGTGGCCATTCTCTTCGCGCTTGCATGGATCGTGGCAGACGTTTACAACGTCTCGCTCCTCCCTCGTCTGCACGACGTCATGCCGCCGCGCCTTCCCACGTCAGGGGAGTGGGTAGCGCTGGCCTACCTCGGGATTTTTCCAACAGCGATAGGTCTCTCCATCCAGCACACGGTGCAGGATAAAGCGGGGTTCTTCGTCTCCGAGGCGGTAGAGGGAGTGCGGCCACTCCTTGTCTACCTCTTTGGTTTCCTCCCACTGTCGTGGCTCGTGGCCAAAGACCAACAGTGGTCCGGCGAGAAGGCGGCGGCTCTCGTCCTTGCCTGTGTTGCCGCTGGAGCTATCGTCATTTTCGAGCGCCCGCCAGAGAAGTAGTTCTCGTCGCGGCGCTTCTGAGACCGGTCCCGGTCTCTTTCTTTTTGCTTTTTGAAATACGAAAGACCTCCGGCGGGAGGTCTAGGGAAAAAGATCGTTGCGTCGTTTAGGGCGTGATGCCAAAGACGCGGCAGTAGAACGCGAGCTCTTCTTCGAGAGCGCGCGTGATGTTCTTCGCGTCCACGAAGCCGTGGCCTTCTTCGGCGAAGGTGATGTACGTGCAGGGGACACCTCTGTGTTCGAGTGCCGCAACCATCTTCTCGGCCTGACTCGGCGGCACGGCTGTGTCCTCGAGTCCCTGGCAGATGAGCATGGGGCAGCGGAGGTGGTCCACGGCGTAGATGGGCGAACGCGTCCGCCACTCATCCTCGGGCACGAGGCCAAACAGATAGCGCGCCTCGAACTTGTGCGTGTCGTCGTTCAGCGTCGTGAGGTCGCAGATGCCGAAGTGCACGACGCCGGCCTTGAAGAAATCGGTCGTCGTGAGAGCGGCGAGCACCGTGAACCCGCTCGCGCTCTGGCCGCGAATGGCGACACGATCCTTGTCCACGCGTCCTTCGACGATGAGGTGCCGGGCGCCAGCGATGCAGTCATCCACATCGTAGATGCCCCACATGCCATTCAGGCGTTCGCGGTATTGCCGTCCGTGGTTCGAACTGCCGCGGTAGTCCACATCGAGGACGGCGAAACCGCGGCTCGTCCAGAACTGGATGATGGCGTTGAAGGAGAGGCTGGCCGCGCTTGTGGGACCTCCGTGCGAGGTCACGATGAGCGGCGGCTGCGTGCCTTCCGGCGCCTGATGTTCCGGATTCTTCGGCGGGTAGAAGAAGCCGAAAGCTCGATTGTCACCGGTCGTCTTGAACTCGATGGCCTCCGGGGTCGAGAGGTACGCCTCCGGAACAGGAGCCGTCTCTCCGATGGAGTGGAGAGGACCGCCCGGAGGGCCCACGTAGATGGTCTGGGGACGCGTCGGACTTCCCCCGAGAATGGCTACACGCGTGTTGCTCGTCCGCACCTCGGAGACTTCGGAGAGTGGCAAAGCTTTGGTGCTGTAGCGGGCGCGGGGCGTGATGGAATCTACCGCCCAGCCTTCACTCCGACGGCAGGCGGCGAAGATCACGCCGTTGCAGAACCCGTAGTGCGACAGGCCGAAGGCCCACGGGGGCCTGGTGTGCTCACCGCAGATGGGGTCGGCGGGGTTCTTGATGGTTCCGCGGCTCCAGGCGTAGATGTTCCACCACCCCGTGATGTCTGAGATGAAGTGGAGCATGCCTCCCGGCGACCACGAGGGTTCCAGAATGGACTCCGGGTGCAGCCCCTCACCATCCACGATGATTCCGCTCTGACGAATGGTTCCGTCCGTCTGGAGCTTTCCCCGGCAGAGCTGGGTGGCGCCCCACGGCATATGGGGGTGATGCCACTGGATCCATGCGATCTCCTTGCCGGAGGGCGAGAGCCGTGGCGCGGCATAGAAATCAGCGCCCGAAACGAGAGGGGTCACCGTGCCGTCTGCGAGGTTGATGGTCACGATTTCGGTGGTCGCGTCCACGTTCTTTGTGGCGCCCACATGATTCTCGCGCACAGCGATGAGCCGGCGGCGCGGTCGATCCAGGGTGAGGTCGGCGTAGAGGTGGTCAGGCGCCTCTTGGGTGATGGGCACCGGAGTGTCGTCCCGCAGAGGGTTGTAGCTGTACACGCGCCCATCCTTCTTGTG
Source organism: Candidatus Uhrbacteria bacterium (assembly GCA_016187485.1). Taxonomy (NCBI): domain Bacteria; phylum Candidatus Uhriibacteriota; species Candidatus Uhrbacteria bacterium. The sequence continues at coordinate 29,775 of JACPJO010000003.1, forward strand.
GAGGAAAAAGAGCTCTCCCTCATCCACGGCCATAGCGCCGCCGCCGTAGTGTGCGGACGCGAACGCGCTCCAGGGGGCGGGGAGGACGTCTTCGGGCGTTCCGTCGGGGCCTTCCCGCACGATGACGTACCGGCCCTCCTCAACCGGCCGCTTCTCGATCCAGTACAGGCGGTCGCCGTCGAAGTGCATTTCGACCTTCGAGGCTGACGCCTTTGCCGCGAGGGCGGGCGTGAGGGGGCTTGACCAGAGGCCAAAGGGGGTAATGTGCATGGGGGATTCCTTTCGTCCGGCCCAATGACATCAAAGTGACGATGGTTTGTAAAGTCGAAACCCCGCGGATGGGCGGGGTGTGAAGAAGGAACTTGTTGTCCTAGCTCATGGCTCTCTTGAGGTCCCACACGAACCGTTCAAGGTGAGGGATCGTGTGAGGCATGAGGCAGAGCTTGTAGACAGTGGCTGGGCACGCGTTGGGGTCGCGGCCGCTGCCATCGAGTCGCTCGATGTGGTCGCTGCGCAGGTGGTAGGGGGCCAACGGGCCGTCTCCCTGGCGCAGGTACTCGGGGATGGCGCCATCCTCGATGTTCACCTCAAGCGGCAGGAACGGCGTGGCCTTGTGGTACGGCCAGAACCGGATGCGTTCGTCGCCGTCGAAGCGATCCATGAGGAGTCCGCGCAGAAGGTCGCGCGCCCCGATGCACTTCTTCACGAACGCGCGCTGGCCCGACACGCCGAGACTGCGCATGAGGTACCACGCGAGCACGGGCGAGACGGCCGAACGCGACCCGGGAAGAGTGTCGTCCGCGTGTCCGTTCACGTACGCGACGTCTTGGGTCACGAGTCCCTGAAGGCCCTTCCGGCAGAGGAAGATGCCGGCAGGGTAGGGCACGCCGCCCATCTTGTCGGCGTCCACCGCGATGGAGCGCACGGCGGGAAGGTCGAAGCCGAAGCGGATCTCGGGCGCCATGAAAGGGACCGTGAAGCCGCCGAAGGAGGCATCCACGTGCAGGTAGCAGTTGTCCCGTTCCCGGAGCAGGTGTGCGATCTCCTCGACAGGGTCCACGGCGCCGGTGAGGCAAACCCCCACGGTGGCGACGACGAGGAAGCGTCGGTACCCGCCGCCCTCGAGAGACCGGATGGTCTCCATGAGGTGCTCGGGGTCCATCGCCCCGTCAGCGCGCAAGCGCACATGGAAGATCTGGCCGTGGCGCGGCTTGCTCTCGAAGCAGTGCTTCCGCCCACAGCGCGGGCATTTCTCCCAGTGCGCGCGGGCGATGTCGAGGAGCTGGGCGCCCTTGTAGACGGAGTAGTGCGCCGTCGGAGCCACGAGGATGGCGGTGCCAACCTCGAAGGGATCCGCGATCTTGCTCTGCAGGTACTCCCGTCCAATCCACATCCCCTGCAGGTTGGCTTCGGTGCCGCCGCCGCAGAAGAAACCGTCCACCGTGGCGGGCACTCCGCCCATCACACTGGCCACCATCCAGACAGCCTCGGCCTCCATACGCTGGATCTGCTCGAAGCCGCCTTCGCCCTCGGCGAACGACCAGCTATCGCCCTGCGCTTCTCCGTGCGTGTGCGTGCCGATCGCGTTCAAGTGCCGGACGAGCAGGGGGCCTGCGAGGTCCGCGAGCTCCCGCCGCAACGGGGTGCCCGGATAGCAGAAGGGGGGCGGGGTCGTCTCGTAGGGGGAGCCGATGGTCTGGACGAGTTCACGGACTGTCTCGAGATTTGCTGGCTTCTCGGGCCAGCGCCAGGCAGGTTCTCCTGTCATGGTCAATTCTCCACGGTAGCGAACTACCGCCATTACTCTACACTTGCCGGCTCCCTTGTCAACGGCGACTGATCAACACTAAGTGTGGATCAGTTTGTAGGGGAGAAATGCGATTTTCTAAAAGCTAGCAATTCGAAACCAGGCCTTGGGGCCTGGTGAGAGAGAAAGGATCGACTGAACTAGTGGTCCCACGCGCCTTCCGGCTTGGGGGATTTCACGTCCTTCATGATTGCCCAGAGTTCCGGGTAGAGGCGTGCCGTGCGCAGGATCGCGTCGAGGTACGGGACCCCGTCTGATCCAGCGGTGCCCGCGGTGTTCGGACCCAGAAAGTGGATGGCGAGTTTGAGGTGCACCTGACGGAAGTCGAGGTACGTTTTCTCGAAGCGCCAGATTGCCTGGGCAAGCCGACGCAAGGGGTGACCCTTGTGCGCGTCGCTCATGAGGTCTCCGAGTGCGATCTCTGCCCGGACGAGCGCTTCCTTGAAGCGACACACGACCGACGGGGTACGGGCGCGCTCCTCCATCTTGAGCGTCCACCAGCGGGACGAACGCCCGTGCATTCCTGCGGGGACGTTCATTGTTCCCCGGAACGTGAAGGTGCGACCGTGAATGGTCATGTAGGGCGAGTCCGACCGCATGCCGGCCAGGAGTTCCACCTCACGCGCCTGTGCGGATTCCGCACCGCTTGCCGGGACGACCTCGTCTCGGAACCCGACCCCTTTTTTCATGAACAGATCTTTGTCCATGCGGAAGAGGAGGCGGGTGGAGTCGATGGCTGACTTCATCCAGGAGATGGCCCAGCGCATGTGCGGCAGGGCGCCATCGGAGTCGTCCTTCTCGATCGCGTCGCGCGTCATCTCGAGTTCACGGATGACGCGCAGAAGCGCGAGTTCGCATGCCTGGTGCACCACGATGAAGTTTGCCTCCTCGTGGTTGATCGCTGCACGCGTGTGGGCACTGCCCACGTTCGGCTCGCCCGCTGCGGGAAGGATCACACGCAGGCCGATGTAGGTGCAGTAGTGTGGCTTGGCCGGATCGGCGACTTCATGCCCGCAGGCCAGAACGACCGTGCCGGGAGTGGATGACTCTCGCCAGTGGGACTCGTCCATCAGACACCCCGTACGCCCATGAGGTGCTTTGCGCGCGCCACCGTGGGAGCGATGTGCTCGCGCGCCCGCCGCCCGCCGTCATGCAGGATGGCCTCGATATAGTCGTCGCCCTGGGCCTTGATGGCCCGGTAGCGCTCCTGCAGGGGGGCGAGGAGGTTGACGATCCGATCGCCGAGGTCCGTCTTGCACGCTCCGCACTCGATGTCTCCGCTCTTGCAGGCGTTGCGGAGTTGCAGCTCGCGCGTGACATCGCCCGGCAGGAGCGTGTGGAGCTGGAAGACGCGGCAGATCTCGGGCTCTCCCGGACTGGCGCCGACGCGCGGCTCCACCGGGTCGGGCAGAGACGGGGTCGGCGGCAGCTTCTTGTCGGCGCGCCGGCACCGCTTCATGATCACGTCGGGCGTCTCGTCCAGACTGATGGTGCTCTCGGGATGGCTCTTTCCCATCTTGCCCGTACCCTTGAGGCCCGGGACGCGCACGCCGGGGCCATCCATCAGGTCGGGGACGGGGAAGAGTTCCTCGCCCACCATCTTGTTGAACCGGCGCGCAAGCGTGCGCGCCAGCTCCACGTGCGGGTGCTGGTCCTCGCCCACGGGCACGAGGTGCGCCGAGGGGGCCAGGATGTCGGCCGCCATCAGGACGGGGTAGGTGTAGATGCCGGCGTTGGGCGGATTGCCGCCCGCGGCCATCTCGTCGCGCTTCTCCTTGAAGTGGGGAAGCCGGTCGAGCTCGCCCATGCCCACCAGGCACATGAGCAGCCACGTGAGCTCCGTGATCTCGGGGACCGAGCTCTGCGCGTAGATGACGTGCCGCGCGGGGTCGATCCCGGCGGCCAAGTACCAGCGGACGATCTCGCGCATGTCTGCCTCGATCGCCTCGGACTCCTCGCGCGTCGTGAGCGTGTGGAGGTTGGCGATGAAGAAGAAGCACCGATAGTCGGGCTTCTCTGCGAGTTCCGCGAAGAAGCGGATGGCGCCCAGGTAGTTGCCGATGTGCAAGCGCCCGGTGGCGCGGATCCCGGAGAGGACGATTTGTGCGGACATGAGGTTTCCAGAGTACGCCCGGGGAGGAAGTTCCGCGGGGTGCCTTTACCCTAGAGCCAAGCGAAATACCTGTCAACTAAGCGAACCTCGCTGTCGTTATTTGACGTGCGTTACTCGCCTATAGTATGTTGTCTGCAGTCCTTTTCCTTATTTCAAAGCCATTGAACCGAGAAGTAGTAGCGTACAAGCTCCCTGGGTAGCGAGCGGGGGAGAGTGCAAGCCCCGTCATAGCGGTACGTGAAATTGGGCTCGGTGAGGCGGGTGTTGCATTGGTGACATCCCGGAAGCTCCCGTAACCATGAGCGAACGCATATCTACGGAGTGCGTAAAAGCGCCAGGCGTATTGTTTGGCAGAGAGGTGGTACCGCGGGAAGAATCCCCGTCCTCTCAAGTCACCTATGGTGGCTTGCAAGGACGGGGCTTTTTGTACCCGCACTGGAGGAACGACGATGCACAGCAAGATCCCTCTCTCCCCTGCCTACACGAAGAAGTTGCGCATGCGCGAGGCGCTGTTCGAACCCGCCCAGCTCCTTCCTGTCCAGGAACGTCTGCTTCGCTCCATCGGCAAGTATCGCTACACGGACCTCATCCGCGCGACGCTTGGCCGGCACCTCAACATGGAGGAGGCATTCGTCGCGATGTGCTACGCCCTTCGGGCCTCCAACGGCTACCTCGAACGCCTGTACCTCTCCGGACTTGACGATTTCGGCGAAACCGGAAACGTCATGGCGGCGCGGGAGATGCTCTCGGGTCTGGCCATGAAGGAGGCGTGGGCGCATCTTACGCCCTCTGAGATTGCCGGGATGGTCGCGGCAACCATGATGGATGTCATGCGCTTCCCCGCATACGGGGACCGTGTCTTCGAGAACTGCGGCATGGGAGGGGATCGCGGTGTTCAGTTCAACGGAGAGCCGTTCCGTCGCAAGACGATCAATGGCTCTACGCTCTCCACTCTCGTGCTGGCTACTCTGCGCATCATCCAGACGGCGAAGCACGGTTCCTACGCCAACACGTCTGCCGTGGGCTCAACGGACGCTATCGAGCACCTCGGCGTCCGCGTGGACCTGCCGAACGTTGGGGTGCAGAATCGTCTCGCTGCGCTCGGTTTCCACTTCACCGATGCCCACGCGTGGAAGACGATTCACGATCTCTCTCACGCGGAGCCGCGTCGGGAGACGGTGAACCACATCGTGGGACCGCTTACGCCCCCGATCCACCCGGACATCGAACTCTTCAAGATCGTCGGCGTGAGCGAGAAGATGCATCCGCAGATCGTCGCCAAAGCCCTTGCGGTTCTGGGTGACGAGGGGGTCTTCCGCCTCAAGCACGCTGCCGCCGTGTGTGGACTCGAACGCGTTATCGACGTCGAGGAAGTCTCCGTGCACGAGCGCGTGCGTAGTGTCACGGTCCTCGACGAGCTCTCGCCTATCGCTTCGGCGGTGGCCATTGTGAGGAACGGGGAGTACTGCGGTACGCATATTCTCACGCCGAGCATGTTCGGCACCGCTCCTTTCAAGAACCCGCTCTCGGTGTTTGTAGAGAATACGGTGGAGCGCATCATGGAGGCAAACCGCACCGCGCTCTCGGGCGTGGACGATGGAAGGGACCTCGTTCCCTTCCTCGCCATGAATGCGGCGTTCAGCCTCTACCTGGTGGACTGCCTCACGGATGATCCTGTGTCCGAGACACGGCCGCCGTCCAGGGATGCTCTCTCCACTTGCTACCAGCGCTGCCTCGATGTGCTCCAAAGCGGGCGCGTCAAGCAGTTCGTCGACGGTTACGCCGAGCGGAGCCAGACGATTCAAGACTGACGTTCTTTTCTTTCGGGCCTCCACGGGGGCCCTTTCCAAATTGACTATGAATTCTTGTTTGTCACCACAAGTTATTGGGATGGTGCACTTTTCCCCTCTGAATGGCGATCCGGCCTATCCAGGTGAAAAGATTCTTTTTGATCGAGCTCTCGCTGATATCCACGCCCTGCAAAATGGCGGAGTAGATGCCATCATGTTTGAGAATAATTTTGACAACCCAAAGTTTGAAATACTTCCCAAAGAACAGGCAGAGTCTTTTTCTTTACTTGTCGAGCGACTTCTTCCGAAAGTGAAGCTTCCATGGGGAGTGAGTGCTCTGTGGAATGATTATCGTCTGGCACTTTCTCTTTGCCAAAAGTTCGGCGGGGTGATGGTGCGCGTTCCGGTGTTTGCCGACCAAGTTGAGACGGTCTACGGGATCTTCGATGGACATCCAGAAGACGTTCTGTCATTCCGGTCGTCTATCGGCGCGGATCATGTAAAGATTTACGTAGACGTGCAAGTGAAGCATGCACGATTGACACAACCCCGCCCGCTTGCCGAATCCATCGCTGACACTGTTTCTTACCCGATTGACGGCATCATTCTTACGGGGTCTTGGACAGGCGATCCACCGTCGGTGGAGGATTGCCAGCTTGCACGCTCTCTCGCTCCACGTCACATGGAAGTACTGACAGGAAGTGGCATGACGAGTGAAAATATCGGCGCTTTTCTTCCGTACATGCAGGGTTGTATTATTGGGACGGCGTTTAAAGAAGTAAAAGGACCCCAAAAGAGTGGGCCAAATGTTGTCGGGCCAGAGGTGCGTTACGATCCAGAACGAGTACAGGGGTTTATGCAAAAGATCCGGTGGCATACTTAGCCAAAAGGATAGGAGATGCACTTGCAAAAGCTCATTCTCTTTGTCTGTAGGGGGAACATCCATCGCTCTGTGGTTGCCGAGCTTCTGGCGCGCAAGCTTCTTGTGGCGAACGGCCACCCGGATGTAGAGGTTGGGTCCCGTGGCCTGCAGTGGTACATGGGCGAACCGCCTCGCCATCCAAATCTGATGCATTACCCGTCGGCGTGGGAAGGATCGCGGGAAGCTCTTGCCGAGCGTGAAGTTGATGTGTCCCGGCACATTGCTCGTCGGCTTGAGCTTGAGGACATGGAGCGCGCAGATGCTGTCATTGTGATGGATCAGGAACTTCTCCGAGACAGTCCGACGAGTGTTCTCAACCTCTTCCCTTCGTATGGGGAGAAGACGCATCTCTTCTCCGAGCTGATTGACAAGATTCAAGATGTAGAAGATCGTGGTGAGTACGCAAGCACGTCCGAGTATCGTGCAGCCGTGGAGGAAATCGAATCGACGCTCGTTTCCGGCCTGCCCCGCCTTCTCTTGTGGGTCGGTGAGGGTGTTCCTTAGCAATTTTCCATAGAGGTTTTGCAATGAATCTTCCCGCTTACTTCTGGCATGTGCACAGCAATAACCCAAGCGGCGGGCCCAAGGTCATGGTCTTGGGCGGCACGCATGGGGATGAGCACACGGGACTCTGGGTCGTCCATCATCTGCTCAAGAAGTTCGGCATCGAGGGCGCGCCCTGCGGTTCGTACCAGGCCAATGGGATGTTGGGCGATCTCTACATCGGGATCGGCAACCCAGAGGCGGTTCTGCGCGGCGTGCGCGGTGTCTCCATCGAGAAGGACCTGAACCGGTGCTTCGAACCGATGGTCATGGACAGTCCGGCCAACACGTTCCACGATGTCATGCGGGCGCGGGAACTCTTCCCGCTCCTCTGTCAGATGGACTACCTCTTCGACATCCATGCCGTGAGCAACCCCAAAGCCTCACCCTTCGTCTGCTTCGGCAAGATGACGCCCGAGCACCGGCGGCTGTGCGACCTCATTCCGGTCCGGCACATCCTCACGGACCCCGACAACATCCTGCCCACGGACGATCCGGGAAGCCAGATGCTCTCGACGACCGACGCGGTCGTGGACCGCAACGGCGGGACGGCGATCACCTACGAGACCGGCTTCCAGAGCGATGCATCCAAGCTCCCGCGGGCGATCCGTGTGCTCGTGCGGCTCCTGTGCGGGGAAGGGGCAGGGGTGATCGACGACCGTCTTGCACGGCACATCCTCAAGGGCGTCAAGTACGTGCGCCCTACGATGCCCGATCAACGCGTGTTCGCGCTGACCCATTGCCTCGTTGCCAGGAGCACAGACCTCGGGTTCGAGCATGGGAAGAAGAGCATGCTCAAGAACTGGCACCCTGTGTGCAAGGGGGAGCGCTACGGACGCTACACGGATGATGGAGAGGTCGTCCTCATTCCGGCGGACGGGTTCATCGTTTTTCCCACGAAGCCCGACCGGATGAAGCCCAACAAGGCGATGGTCTACATCGCCCGTGCACTCTAGGGATCCATGATCTCTTTCTCTCCCTCGTCCACGGACGAGGTTTCGACTTTTTACAGCGTTTCGAAAACCCGCCGATGTGCAGCGGGTAGGACTTCTCTGGCGGCGTTCTCTAGCCAAGCCGTTCGAAGTATTGAAGAAATGTACGTGCGTCGCCCTTGCGGCTCGAAGAAAAAAAGCGTCGTCCATGCCGAGTGTCCACCGCGTAGAGGAGGTTCTGACGGTCGGCGAGCATCATGCGCTGGTAGACGGTGCCATTTGCCACCCGGAAGAATTTATACGTCGCGAACGTGACAGGCACGCGTTCCTCGAACGCGTGGGCATCCTCTTCCGTACCAAAGCCCGCGCGGACAAGGCGTACTCCCTCCTTCATGCGACTCCCGAGAAGGTGGAAGTAGTCCGTCGGGAGCGGCTTTGTGAGTTCCTCTGCAAGGTCCATGGTTACCAGAATCTCCTCCCTTGCATTACCAACGAGGGACATGGCAAGGGAAAGAATCTGGTCTGCCGGAACGCAACAGCGACCGACAAGGAGCCGGCACAATTGCTGTTTAATCATGTGCACCTCGATCCGTGTTTAAGATACAGGAAGCGCGGATACCAAGCAATCTTCCTCTTTCAGCGTTCCGTGCCGGGCAAGTTATCCACAAAAATGTTTGCGCGAAAGGTGCTTGTTTTGAATACTCGAGTCCTAGGAGGTGCCAAGCCATGACGGATCTCGGTATTGCTGCATCGGTCGCGGCCAACCAGATGCACGGGGACGATGGAGACGGTCGGATTATTCTCGCTCACGGCGACATCCGCCCTCTGCAGAGTCAGGTTGAGTCTGCTCATCAGACGCTCGACAACGTGGACCAGATCTTCCCCCTCGAAACGGGGGAAGGGGGGTCGGCGCCGGTCGAGGTTGATACGTCGGCCAACATGCTCGCGCCTCCGCCCCGCACTGACCCGGAGATCATCCGGCAGCTCTGGGAGAAGGTGAAGGACATGCGACGTCGCCGCCGGGCGCGGATCGATGAAGCGTGGAGGCGGTTGGGTGAGCTCGGTCGCGCGGCAGTCGAGCAGGCCGGCCCGCCTTCGACGGATGCTGTCGCAGTGGCTCTGCGTGAAATCGTGGGGCACGCGTACGCGGCCGCCGAGGTTACCGAGACGCTCCAGCGCCTGGGAGTGCTCGTCTCGTCGCGGCAGTCTCTTCTCGAGACCATGCTCTTCTGGCGCCTGTCCGAGTCCGTTCGGACCGAGATGCGCCACCAGGACCTCCTTACCCTCGTGAACGTGTTCATCGAGGTCGAGGAAGGGTTCCCCTACGCCTGGCCGTTTCAATTGTCGCCGCTCGTGTTCCCCTTCATCTCGGAAGAGGCGAATCATGCCCTCGCGCTCCTTGAGGGCAAGGCTTTGGCCTGTTGGGCTCCGGAAGGGGACGACGAGCGCGCGCCGGTGGTGCACGACCTGGCGCTTGAAGTGCTTCACGCGGCCACTGTCTGCGCAGGCTCTTCGCGCGAGGCATGTGCGCACGACCTCAACTGGAGCAACTGGCGCTACGCCATGATGACGCTCAAGCGCTACCCCAAGTACTGGCGACTGTGGGGCGACGCGCTCCAGTTCCTCTCCGTTCATTTTTTCGGATCGACGCTCCTCGAGAACGTCTGACACGACTTTTCTTGCGACGCCAAAAGCGTCGCTTTCGACTTTATACACACAGGCGCCCCGTTTTGTCGGAAACTCCTGACAACACTTTTGCGCAAGAATGAGTTGTTTTCGTAACCCTTGTTGGAAACTAATGACAGAAACTGCTTAGTTTAGCCAAAAAACCATTGACAAAACCGCATTTTTCTGGCGTAATGACACTGTTAACACGCTCGATATGCCCACAAATATATCGAGGACCGCCGGCGGTCGGTAATCGCGAGGATGGAGGTGCTACAATCTATAGAGCTCGTGTGCGTCCGTGTGGAATGCTTATGGATGTACATGTGGCCACACGACTTTTTGGACAGTCCCTTATGGGACAAGCATCTCATCTATATGATGTCCCCTGAACGTATTGGATATCTACTCCTAGGCCTCACCCTCGCGGCCGCCGTTTTGTACGGACTCTTCGAGCTTCGGGCCCGTACGAACACACAACCGTCGTCGCAGGCGGAATCGAGAGAGGGGGAGACCCCGCTTCCGCCTGGCGATGAACTTGATCGGATCTTGGCTTCACTACCTTCGTCGGAACGTTCCACGTTCGATCCTGCATCGATCGAGTGGGTTCCCTACACCGACGGCACGGACAAGTTTTTCCTCGAACGTCCGCGTGGGTGGGAAATAACCGAGACGGCTCATGCAACCTATCCGGAGGCTCGACGCATTACCGTAGTCGAGGGGCAAGCGGCGTTCACAATCTATCCGCGCGGGGAATTCGACTACGGTCTTCCGGCGCGTCCGTCAGCCAGTACGGCGGTCGCGGTAAGTGGACGACCGGCGACTCTGCGTGAGTGGAATCTGCCAGATGGGTCTTGGCTTGCTGTTGCGACGCTCGATGAGCAGCCAACCGAGGGATTCCGCATCGAACTCTCGGTTCTGAATCCAAGTCTTGTCTCACAGCAGATTCTACGCGAGATGCTTAGTCGCTTTCAGCTTCTCTAAATTTTTCTCCCAGATCTCCCTTGCTTCCTGCCTAGGATAGCAGGGGAGGTCTCCCAAGTAATTCTGCTTGGGCGGTCTCACGGTGATTCTGTCACTGGAGAGAGCCATGTTTCGTGTTCCTTTCTTTCCTTCCATCCGCTTCCTGCCCCGCGTGTTCTGGATCGTCATGGCGTTCTTCCTGTTCTGCGAGAACGGCTGCAACCTGAAGAGCGCGGACGACATCGCCGCCCTGCGCGCGGAACATCCGGACGGTGCCAACACGGGCGGCGAGGACACGGGCCACGGTGAGGACGACGAGTCCCCGCCGCTGCCCGGCGGCAACGACGACGGCGGCGAGGGCGGACCCACCGACGAGTGGGGGAACCCACTCCCGCTCCTCTCGCTTCCCTTCGAGGAAGGCGACGCACGTCTGTGCACGCAAGGTGCCAACGACCTGCCGACGCACCAGTTCCCCTCCACCAAGTGGGGGGTGGACTGGGACACGAGCAACACGGTGGACGAACCGGTGTTCTCGCCGGTGCCGGGTGTGGTACACGTGCACGACGACCCCACGAACGGGTTCGGCCGGCACGTGTGCGTGGAACTTGACGATGCGATCAACCGCTCCGTCTGTCTGGCCCACCTCGACGCGATTTTCGTCGCCGACGGCACTCACGTGCAGGCGGGACAGATCATCGGCATCGAAGGATGCACTGGCAACTGCACGGGCGACCACGTCCACATGGGGCTCATGGAGGGCGACCCCTCGGCAAGCGCCGACGACCTCCTCTCGATTCCCTTCGCGTACCAGACGCGTGACGTAACGACGGATGAAGTCATGGCCTACAGCCTGCCGGTCGAAGACCTTGTCTGCGGCCTCACGACGGGACATCACTACGAGTCGCAGCTGCGCGCGCCGCGCTGGCACCCCGACGGGGTGCTCGTGCAAGTACCGGGCAGCCCCGACATCTACGTGGTGGACCAGGGCACGCTCCACCTCATCGAGGACGAAGAAGTGTTCTCGAGCTACAACTGGAAATTCTCGAACGTCGTCCAGATCTCGCCGCGTGAGTTCGCGTGCTGGGACGTGGGGGAGACCCTCATGGTTCCCGAGTGCTACCGCGCCGCCGTAGATTCGAACGGGATGGCGTGGATGGCCTACGAGTGCGCGGACAACCCCGGTCGTTTCCGGCGTCCCGTTCCTTTCCAGCCGGCGGAGGCCGTGCTTGACTCGTGGGGGATTGTCTCGGTGGCGCCCTCCGGCTCCGTGCTCGCGGCCACGCTCCTCTCCTACCCGGTCGGTGTCGGCCCTGCGTATCTGCGTGACGGCACGATCGTACGAGAAACGTCGAGCGATCAGCTCTACGTCATCATCGAGAGCGTCGCCATGCCTTTCGACGACCCCTCGGTGTGGGAAGTCCTGGGCCTCTCCCGGCTCCCCGTCATCGTCGTGCCAGACGGAACGCTCGAAAGCATCGTGCTCGCGACGGGCGACTGCGATGCCTATCAAGGGTGTGTGGACTGGACGCGCGTGCTGCAGTGTGGCGGCTCCATTTCCACCGACTGGGTGGAAGACGGCGGGACGGGCGGAGACGATCCTCCCGAAGACCCTGCTTGCCTCATGGATGCCGATGGAGATGGCGTGGTGGACTGTGACGACAACTGCCCGCTTCACGACAACGCCGATCAGGGCGACGTGGACGCGGATGGTGTCGGCGACTCGTGCGATCCGGATGCCGACGGCGACAGCGTGCCAAACGGCGAGGACTGCGACATGTTCGACGCGAGTGTGGGCGAGTGCCCGCCTCCGGGCGACGACGATGCCGTGCCTGACGACGATGACGAAACGCCTCCAGCCGATGATGACGACTCGCACGACGAGGAGCCGGAGCATCCGCCCGCAGACGACGACGCAACGGAGGACGTGCCTGACGACGACGTAACCGAAGAGCCGACGCCGTCCAGTGATGACGACAGCACGGATCCGCCCGAGGAACTCGAGGACGACCCAACGCCGCCGCCCACGCCCGACGATCCGCCGGTGATCGAGGGGACCTCGATTCTCGAGATCTTCTACACGCCGCCGCCGTTCCTTTCGCCCTACACCGAGATCTCTCTTTCGGGCGAGTACATTCTGGCGGACGGCTCCTACGGCCTCCTCTGGACGTCAGGACTCATGACGATGGTGAACGCCGGAAGCCTCTACTTCCTTCTGCCCGGCGTCGCAAGCGGCGACACTTTCCGCTTCTCCATCGAGTTCTACGATGCGCCCATGAACTACCTCAACTGGGCCTGCGTGCCGCCCGCGCCCTACGCAACGGCGGGCACGCTCTCGGCCTTCGTGGACGGCAACCCCGTCTCGATCGCCCTCATCGACAACTTTCTCGGTGGTTGCGAAGACTTCGTCATGATTCCGTAAGGGGAACGGACGCAACCACTCTTGCCCCGCCATTCGCGGGGCTTTCGAAATTTAGGAGGACTATTACTTCGGGGACCGTTCCCTCTATCGTTGTGGAAAGCTTTTTCCCCAGCGGTGCTATAATGAACACCAGAATATGCGCGCGTGGATCAAACACGCCATTTCGGTTTTGGGAAGGAAAAAAATCTTGCCGCTTGTTTTGTTTTTTTTGCTCGTCCCCGCATTTGCGTTTGCGGCGGATACGGAAATTCCCGACGGCATCGAATCTTTTTTGCTTGTGATCGGCGGGCTCATGCTTCACGTGGTGAACGCGATGGGGAAACTCATCTCTACACTCATGGAGCTCGTGATTGTTCCTATCATGCAGTACGACGGGTTTGCGTCGAGTAAGGTGATCGGCGCTGGGTGGGGAGTGGTGCGCGACATCATGAACATGGGGTTCATCGTGGCACTGCTCATTATCGCCATGGTGACGATATTTGGCGGGCAAGTAGGATCATGGTCGGTGAAGTGGCAGCAGCAGATTCCGCGGCTTCTCCTTTTCGCTATCCTTATCAACTTCAGCCGTCTTATTTGCAGCCTGCTTATTGATATTGGGCAGGTGTTCATGCTCACGTTCGCCAACGCCGTCAAAGACATCGCCGGTGGGAATATTATCCAACTCTTTGGTTTGCCGGATATTGTCAGCTTTGATACCGACAAAATCGCCAAACTCTTGGAAAAGGATCCAAACGGGCAGGGAGTGGATCCCTTTGGGCTTTTCGCTTCGGCATTTTTGGCGCTCATCATGATGCTTGTTGTGCTTGGCACCATGATTATTCTTACCGTCGTTCTTATCTACCGCATCGTAATGCTTTGGATTTTGGTTGTTCTCTCGCCGCTCGCATTTTTCTTTGGTGGCGCTAAAGGACTTTTTGGTAGCAAGGTGAAACCCTATGAAGACTGGTGGGCGAAGTTCACAGGCTCTGTGGCCGTCGGTCCCGTGCTCATTTTCTTCTTATGGCTCACGCTTTCGGTAGCGGGAAGCGGTAATATTGCAGCGTCGGAAGAGTTCCCCGTGGGCACATCCGCACGGACAGATTTTGATGCAAGCGGTCCAAACGGCAACCAATTTTTGATCCGCATCGGCGAACCTGGACGACTTTTAAGCTTCATTATCGGCATTGGCATGATGTATGCGGGTTTTGAAGCAGCCACGAGTTTTGCCGGCGCGCTTCCGGGCGCCGCATCCAAATTGGTATCGGGCGGCGTGCGCGGCGCGCTTGGCATTGGGGCGGGAGCGACGGCGGGCGCTGCTTTGTTGGCCGGACGCGGCGCGCTCAAGGCGGGCGCGCTTGGTGCGCGTGGCGCCGCAGCTGTTGGGGGTGCAGGTTTTGGGTTTCTGGCAAAAACAGGTGGAGGTCAAGCGGTTCAAAGCGCTGTGGCGGGAGCGGCTCGTGGGCTTGGAGGCGCGCTTCAGGGAACGGGTGCTCTTGGTGCGGCGTTGGGGCTTCGTGCTCTTGGACGCAAGGCAACGCGTACGGGCACCGAGCTTGAGGAGAACCGCCGTACCGCTCTTGCGGAGCGCGTGAAGAAAGAGGGCGAGGACGTTAAGGAATACACAAAGGATGAAATTGACGCGAACTTGAAGTCGAAAGCACTGACACCAGACGGCGTGGCGCGTCAGCAGGCTATGCGCTATCGCGTGCTTACGGACGACAAACTGCGTAAAGAGTACGACCAGGAAGATCTCCAGAAGATGGTGGGCGAGTTTGAAAAAGCCGGAGGCGAGGAAATGCTTCATGGCGACCACGACATGGAGAAGAAGTACAAGGATGCGTTGAAGAAGCGGCCGGACTTGATTGGCGATCCGGCGAAACGCGAAAAGGTGATTGGCGAACTGGATGAGACAGAGATCTTGGGACTCGACGCCGACGCGTATAAAGACGGTGCTGTGCAATCTCGCCTCAAGGAGATGAAGTGGTACGACCGCGGAGCCAATAAAGAAATCTCTATGTACGATCGCATCAAGGGCGGTCGTGGCGGCGTGAAGAAATCTCTCCAGAAGGCTTTGGAGGAAGCCGAATCCGGGAAAACACTTGATGCCACAAAGATTTCGGACGATGGAACCCGTGCGCTTCCGGAATCCAAACAGACGGAAGCAAACTTGGCAGAACTGGCGAGACAAGACAAGAATGATGCGCGGCCACTTGGGAAGCTCACCAGTCTGGTGGAATCGCCTAATTTCCAGATTCAGCGCCTTGATGTTGGTCTGTTGAACGATCCCAAAGCGGCAGCAGCGCTTGCCGCAGCAACCCCGCAAGCGCTCTCGCGTTTAGCGCAGCACCCCGAACAGTCCTCCGCATTCCAGGCGGGTCTTGCCGAGGCACTGGCGGATCCGGCGGTCGCAGGCAAAACGAAAGGTCAAATGCGCGAGGCGATGCTCATGAGCGCGGGCGACAGCAGCAAACTGCACGAATCGTTTGGCTACAACCAAACAACAAACACTGTTTCGACAGAAGGAGCCGCGGCACTCAAGTCAGCGCTCAAAGCACGTCCCGAACTTGCCATTAAATTTGGCGGGGATATCACGGTGAAAAACGGGTTTGGGAAAGCAATCGCGGCCAACATCGACATTAATCAGCTAAGCCAGGCATACCGTTCTGCCGACGCGACGCAGAAAGACGACTACGCGAAGGTCTTTGAAAATCTCGGCGATCTTCTTGACGATCGTACGATGGAACTTGAGCGCACGGTGGAGGATCGTACACTGGTGAGCAAGATAGCTATCCAGAATCAACTTGCAGGAATTTCGCTCTCGGACGGAGAGCGCGCGGCGATTGATGCTCTGCATGCAACAGAAAAAGAGTTAGCCGCTATCAAGCGCAACATGGATAATTTCCGCCGCCTCAACCCCAATAGTACCTAACATGGAGGACGTGTCTCCCGCCCAATCTGCCGCGTATCCAACGGAGGTCTACGACATCTTAGCCGATGAGAGCTCTATCGATGTGATTCGCGCTATCATGCGCGACCATCATTTGGAAGAGAAAGCGTATGAGGTGCTTGCGCCAATTCAGCGTCTGATGGTAGAGGGGAAGTTGGAACCGAAAAATCTTTCGGCGCGTTTTGAGGAACGGCTGAAGCTTCCACCGGAGCAGGCGCGCGTCTTGGCTCACGACGTCCTGCAAAAACTTCTACGTTCTCTTGCACCGTGGATCCCTGCGATTTCTTCTGCCATGAATGAAACGGGAGTCTCCCCGATCGTCCCTGCTCCCGTGCCGGACCTTCCCGTCCCGCTTACTCCCATGATGTTTGTGGAGCGTGAACTAGAGAAGTTTCACTTGGAGCTGCCGGAACCTCGCGTGCAGGACCGCTTTCGTACACTGCTTGCAAATTTTGTCGCCGGCTCCAAGCCGCGCGCAGAGGTAATGGACATGCTCACACGGGCACGAAAAGTGGGAGGGCTGGAGCTTGATGCTGCAGCGTCTGAAGAACTCCTGCGCGGATTAGAAGAAGAGGCAAAAAATACCGTGATCGCCAAACCACTCAAGCCGGAAGTTCCTGTGCGTCTTCCCCCGCTTCCTCAACCCGCATCCGCTCCTGTCGCCCCGCAAAAAAAATTCGAGGCAGAAACGATAAAACCCGAAGATCAATCGGAAGTGGAAGCGCACAAAGGACGTATCCCGACTCACCCCCCTCTGCACAACATAGACGAAGCGATGGCAGAGGTTGTGAAAGTTGCAAAGGCGCTTGCCTTGTCCGAAAAAGAGGCACGTCAGTTTTCGCACATTGCGGATACGCGTTTGAAAGATGTGCGGGATGCCTACGCAACGCGGCGTGCGCTTGAAGATGAACCGGTCTTTGGTGGTCTCGGACTTTCTGGCACCCGCCTCTCGCAAGCCTTAGAAATTATTGAGGGGGCTTACAGCCGGCTTGAACAGTCTGCACACGAGACGCTGCGCCAGCAACGTGATGCGTACATCCGCGCGCGTCAGGAAAAACACCTCAAGCCGGAAATACCGGAACCAGATTCTTCGTCTCTACCCGCACCCGTTCCCTCGTCGCCTCCGCCACATGCTTCGCGCGGGCGCGTGCAAGATGTTGCCCCGCCTCGGCGTTTGTCCGGACCACTGGAAGAGCTTGCCACGATGGGGCTAGCCGATTTCCGCCGGTTGGGCGCAAATGAAAGAGAATCCTCCGACCGCATTGTTCAGATGTTGGAACTTCTCGGCGAAGAGTCCTACGGGAAACGTCTAGCGGGACTTCAGGCTTGGCGTAAGAGTCCACTTACCGCCCAATACATTTCCCTCCTCACGCAGGCTCTGCGTGACCACAAGTCCGTGGCAGACATTCTGGCGGTTCATCGTAAAGTAGGGGAGGATACCCTCTCGCTTGGGGAGTTTCAAGCGCTGGTTCTCCTCAACGGAAGACTGAAGATTTGATATACTCGACCTGTGCAGTCCCAATTTACTGTTCCACAATTCATAGATGCCGAGGATAAAATTATCGGACCGATCACGGTTCGGCAGTTTGTCATCCTGCTTGTGGCGGGACTCTTAGCCACGCTCTTTTATCGCCTCTTTGATTTCTCCTTATTCCTCTTGATAGCGGTACCCCTTCTTATGTTTTCGGGACTTCTTGCGTTCATGAAAGTAAACGGCGTACCGGTGCATTTTTTCATCTTGAACGTTATTCAGACGTTTCGCCGTCCGGCGCGTCGCGTATGGGATAAATCCCTTACAGACGCCCAACTGAAAGAGCGCATGCACGCAGAAGTAGTTGTCGCGTTACCGGAAACTCCGCGAAAAGCGCCGCTCAATAGCTCGCGTATCGCGGACCTGTCGCTTATTGTAAACACGGGTGGTGTGTACAACCCTGACGAAGATACGGTGTATGGCTCGCAAAAATGATCCGCAAAAACAAAAGAAGGCTAAGCCGGGATTGCCGACCCAGCGGTATCTTGATATCGCGGAGGTTCGGGAAGACAGTGTGGTGCTGAAAGACGGAACGATGCGTGCCGTGCTTATGGTCTCGAGCATTAACTTTGCGCTCAAAAGCGAGGACGAGCAGACCGCGATTATCCAGAGCTATATGGCATTTTTGAACGCGCTTGAATACCCCATTCAAGTCGTCATCCAGTCGCGCAAGATGAATATTGATCGTTATCTGAAGACGCTTGCGAGTGCTGAGCGCACGACGCAAAACGATGCGCTACGCAATCAAATCACCGATTACCGTGCCTTTGTGCGCGAGCTGGTGAGTCTTGGCGAGATCATGGAGAAGCGTTTTTACGTCGTCGTCCCTTATGACCCACACACGGACAAAGGAAAGGGATTTTTCCGCCGCTTGAAGGAATCGCTCTCTCCCTCCACCGTACTTCGTCTCAAAGCCAAGCAATTTGCAGACCGGTTGGAGCAACTCAATCGCCGTGTCTCTATTATCCAGGGGGCACTGCAGAGCATGTCGCTTAGTAGCGCGCGTCTGGACACACAGGGACTCATAGAACTCTACTACATTGCGTACAACCCTGACGTGTTTGAGCAAGAGCGTATGACGGATATTTCTAAACTGCGCGTGGAAGAAAACTTTTAGTTATGGCTTTTGACGTTTCACAATTAAAACGCGATGCGACTTCGAGCGCGCCACAGGCGGCGCCGACGCTTTCGGATAAAGAAATCCAAGAACAGGAGACGACACAACTTATTGAAGAGGAGCGCATTTATGCGCGCGGCACGGCGGCGGTGCGCGACCTCATTGCGCCCGCGGCGTTTGAAGTGAACCCGCGCTTTCTTCTGCTTTCAGGCGTGTATGTGCGCACGATCTTCATTGTCAATTATCCGCGGTACGTGTCGGTGGGGTGGTCGGCGTCTATCATCAACATGAACAAGACGTTTGACGTCGGCATGTTCTTCTATCCCGTGAAGGCCTCCATTATTCTCAAGCAATTGCAGAAGAAAGTCGGCGTGCTTGAAGCGGGAATTGCGGGCGATCACGAAAAAGGCAAGCCGCGCGATCCTATTAAGGAAACGGCACTTCGCGACATTGAACAATTGCGCGACGACCTCACACAAGGTATTGAGCACTTTTTCCAGTTTGCTTTCTATCTGACTATCTATGCCAAGACCGAAGACGATCTGGACCGGCTAAGCGGGGAGATTGAGTCTGAGTTTGGCGGGAAGCTCATCTTCAGCAAAAAAGGTTTTTATCAGTCCGAGCAGGGATTCAACTCTACGCTCCCGCTTGGCAATGACGAACTCCTCATTACGTTTAACATGAACACCTCGCCTATCGCGAGTTCATTCCCGTTCATTTCTGCCGATCTCACTTCCGACAACGGTATTCTCTATGGCGTAAATCGGCACAACAACAGTTTGATTATCTTCGATCGGTTCAGCCTGCAAAACGCGAACTCTGTGGTCTTTGCTACGTCGGGTGCGGGGAAAAGTTATGCCATTAAACTGGAGATCATCCGCTCGCTGATGCTTGGCACGGAAGTGATTGTGATTGACCCGGAGATGGAATACAAAACGCTCTCCGAAGCGGTGGGCGGAACATATGTAAACATCTCGCTTTCGTCAGAGGCGAAAGTCAATCCTTTTGACCTCCCGCGTCCCAAAGGAGAGGAGGCCGATGTTGACGACATTATCCGTTCGGCGGTCATTACGCTTAAGGGATTGCTCCGTATCATGATTGGTCAACCGATCGGGGGGAGCTCGGTGATTGGCTTTACCCCGCAGGAAGATTCTATTTTGGATCGAGCGCTCATTGAAACGTACGCCAAGAAAGACATTACGGCAGAGACGCGAGACCTTACGGGGCTTGAAATGCCCATCATGCAGGACTTGATTGATATACTTGCGGGCATGGAGGGGGCGGGGAATTTGGTGGAGCGGCTGGAAAAGTACGCAACGGGCACCTTCTCAGGACTCCTCAATTCTCCAACCACAGTGGAAATGAACAACCAGTTGGTGGTCTATTCCGTGCGTGATTTGGAGGATGAACTGCGCCCCACGGCGGTGTATACCATCGTGAACCACATTTGGAACGTGGTGAGGTCGGAACGCAAAAAGCGCCTATTGGTGATCGATGAAGCCTGGTGGCTCATGCAACATGATGATTCGGCGAAATTCATTTTCGCACTTGTGAAGCGTGCGCGCAAATACTATTTGGGCGTCACGACGATCACACAGGATGTGAATGACTTTTTGCGCTCGCCCTACGGACAGGCGATCGTGACGAACTCGTCGCTCCAACTTCTTATGAAGCAATCCCCGGCGGGGGTAGAATTAGTGAAAGAGACTTTTCACTTAACGGACAACGAAAAATATCTTCTTCTGGAGGCTGGCGTGGGAGAGGGGATTCTTTTCGCGGGAAGCAAGCATGCGGCGATTAAAGTCGTTGCCTCGTATAACGAAGATCGTATTATTACAACGAACCCCGAACAACTGCTGCGTATAGAGGAAGAGCGGGCAAAGGCGGCGGCAGAGAACGCTCCAACGGAGACTGGAGGAAGGCCGGATATTCGCACGCAAGCGGCGGCGGCGCTTGAGGCGCCCGAAAATCTTGTATGAGCAGACGAACAAAAATCACTGTCCTCTTACTGGTTCTTTTGCTTGCGCTTCTTTTGTGGTGGCTTTTGCGTCGCAAGGAAGAGATAGTGACGCCGGTACAAAACCAGCCAGCGGCAGAAGAGCAAGCCACGCCAACAAAGACATCTCTCGTCGCGCCGCTTGTGGTGCGTGAAAGCGCTAGCGAAGAAGAAGCGGGAGCGGTGGCGGTGGCGCGCATGTTTGCCGAACGTTATACAAGCTTTTCGTCTGAGAGCGATTTTGCCAACGTGCGTGATCTCTTTCCGCTCATGACCGCGTCTCTTTTGGCAAAAGAAGAAGCGCGTATACATGCGGCAGGCACAGAGGGCGCGTATCTGGGCATCACGTCGTCCGTCGTTACCATTGCAACAGTGGAGATGGATGAAGCACGGGCGGTGGTGGATGTTGGTCTACAACGACAAATAACACAGGGAGAAGAACGCGTACGCGAGACCCGCTACGAGACGCTGCGCCTTACGCTTATACAAGAAGAAGGGGAGTGGTTGGTGTCCGTGGCGGCGTGGCTCAAATAGACTCCTATGTGGCAATGGTTTCTTGAGGGGTTGTTTCCGCGTCTGTGCGTGCGCTGTGGCAAGGAGGGAGCCGATGTATGCCCGACGTGCTTTGCTACGGTTTTTGAAAATGCGCCGCGGTTGGCGTGCCCCGTGTGCAACACATACTCCTCGATTGGTGCGCGGTGTGGTTCGTGCAAAGGGGCCCTCGACGGGCTTTTATTTTGTGCATCCTACGCGGATCCTGTGGTGCGCGGTCTTATTGAGCGCTGGAAGTTTTCGTTTGCGCGCACCGTTGAAGAATCTCTGGCACAACTTTTTTCGCGTGCCCCACTGGATCGAGCGCTGGCCGGTGACGACTGGGTAGTGGTTCCTATTCCGCTCCACGCAAAACGCAAACGCTGGCGCGGGTTCAATCAAGCAGAGTGGGTGGCACGACAGGTGGGGACGCGTCTGCGGCTTCCCGTGGTTCAGGCGCTTGCGCGCACGCGTGCGACAACGCAACAAGCACGCCGCTCCGCTGAACAAAAAAAGAGAGGGGACCTCTCTGGCGTATTTGAGGCCGCACAACCCGTCACCGGCCGGGTGATTCTCTGTGATGATGTTTACACCTCTGGCGCCACGATGGAAGCTGCTGCCTCGGCCCTCAAACAGGCCGGCGCTACATCCGTCTGGGGTGTCGCCATTGCACGGAGTTAGGTAGCGTTGATCCATTATCGAAATCCTGATAGAGTGCCCGCGCGTGGAGAGGTGCCCGAGCGGCTGCCCGCCAAAGGCGGGTCCGCCTCTGGCGGAAAGGGAGCAGTTATATGCCCATCGTCTACGTCCTATTAAGCGATAAAACAGGCAGGCATTATACGGGGTCTTCTCGTGACGATAACGTGGACGGTCGTCTCAAGAGGCATAATACTGGCCTTGTTCAATCCACAAAGCATGGTAGGCCTTGGCGTGTTGTACTCACGCAGATGTACGATACGTACCGTGAGGCAAGAAAGCAGGAATTGTTTCTCAAATCTGGTGTGGGTCGTGAGAAATTGAGAGAGTTCTTTAATGATCCAAAACACGGAGAGGTGCCCGAGCGGCTGAAGGGAGCAGTTTGCTAAACTGTTATACGCTCAAAAAGTGTATCGAGGGTTCGAATCCCTCCCTCTCCGCCATTCGACTCGCTTCGCTCGCTCATGGTCTTCGACCAGCGAAAAATGAAGCGAGTCGAATGCCCTGAGCCTGTCGAAGAGCCGTGAGTTAGTGCCATTAAGCCGCTCATACTTCTGTAAACTCAGTATGACCCTGAGCTCGTCGATGGGTCATGGTCTCCGACCAACGAGAGTGCAAAGCGAGTCAAAGGTCAAGATAATATTACACGGAGAGGTGGCCGAGTGGTTGAAGGCACCGGTCTTGAAAACCGGCAGACCGAAAGGTCTCGTGAGTTCGAATCTCACCCTCTCCGCCAAGTTTTACATTCAGAGTGGTCTCGACAGCCGTTACTAGTAGTGTCTTAAGGACTACCTGTGTCTATCACTTTCGTTACGGGAAATCAGGACAAAGCGGATTATCTTGCGCGGTACTTGGGTATGCCGCTTGAACATACAAAACTTACGCTTGAAGAAATCCAATCACTTGATTTACAAAAAATTGTCGAACACAAGGCGCGACAAGCATACACACAACTACAACGACCAGTAATCGTAGAGGACAACTCTGTAGAATTCGACGCCCTCGGTGGACTCCCGGGCCCGTTTATCAAGTTTTTTGTAGACCACGTCCCACTTGAAGTCATCTGTGGAATGATACATGGCCAATCCCGTGGCGCAACCGCACGCACAGTTATGGGGTACTTCAACGGGACAGGACTGCGTCTTTTTGAAACGTCCTTGCGTGGATCAATCGCACAGGTGCCTGCTGGCGCAAACAGTTTTGGCTGGGACAAGATTTTTATTCCAGACGGCTACACCATCACCCGTGCGCAGATGGACGACGCGGACTATCAGACAACGTATCTCAAAATTAAACCCCTTGCACAAGTAAAGGAATTTCTTTTAGAGGGGTAAGACCCAGCCCCTCTTTATTTAATGGGTAACGTGTTTCGCCACTGCTCCCTGGAGCAGACGGTAAACAGAGCGATGCTCTTTTTTGTATATAGTAAGAATTCCCAAACGTTTTGCGCATCCCACGCATGTCAAATTCTGCGTGGACTTTGTCCACCCCTGCATTCTATCTATATACAAGCGTTTAAGGCTTCCTGTGCCGTCCTTTTGGTACAGGCACACGCGTTCACCGCATGCGGCGCAACGGATGTCGAGGAGACGGGAGTGCCCCCCGCGGGCCTTCTTAAACCGATCGGATTTTAAGGCGGACTTTTTCATGAAGGTCTATTATAGCGGAGGGTTGTGCTCTCTGTGTAGCACCCCCTTGCGCCCAAGGTGAAAGTGGCTATAATGGCCTCATCCTTTGAAAATTAATCAAAGCATATGTCATCAGCAACCAAGGTACTGTTGAGTTTCATCCTTGGGGTCATTGTGGGCTGGGCAGGCTTCGCGGCCTACGGCAACAATGCAGCTCCATTGGACGAGGAGGGTGGGGAGGAACGGGCGGATATCGAGGCTTCCGAGCCGATTACGCTCGGCTTTATTGGCCCTCTCACTGGGGATGCGGCGTCGCTGGGGCTCGCCTCGCGCGCGGCCGTAGAGCTGGCGGTGGAGGACGTCAACCAGGACGGAGGAGTGAACGGACACCGCTTGGAGGTCATTTATGAAGACGGTCAATGCAACCCAACCGCGGGGACCAACGCGGCGGCGAAGCTCATGAACGTGGACAAGGTACCACTCATCATCGGTGGCTTGTGCTCCAGCGAGACGTCGGCCTTTGGCCCGGCAGCCATGCAGAACAAGACGGTAGTACTTTCGTACTGCTCGTCCGCGCCGTCTCTGTCGGATCTCGGAAAGTATTTCTTCCGCGACTATCCGTCTGACTTGGGACAAGGAAAGGTGGCGGCAGAGTATGCCTTCGAAAAACTCAAAGCCCAGAACGTTGCTGTTTTGTTCCACGACACAGCGTGGGGAACAGGACTTCGGGACGTGTTCAAGGGGCGCTTTGAAGAACTTGGCGGAAAAATCGTAAGCGTGGACGGAGCGCCGCAAGATTCGCGTGACTACCGCACTGTGCTCACCAAGATTAAGAACTCCGCGCCTGATGTCATTTACTTTGCCGGCTATCCGGAGGGCAGCATCGCGGCCTTGAAGCAAGCGAACGAGCTTGGGATTACTACACAGTTCCTCGGCGGGGATGCATGGGACGACCCGAAGCTGCACACAGAAGTGAGCGGAAAGGGATCCTATCGCTATGTCGTGCCTGTGGCGAACTTCCCTGAAGATTTCAAGAGTCGGTTGCTTGGAAAGACGGGCGGCGAGCAAGTGCCGATCTGCGCCCCGCAGGCTTATGATGCGGTGAAAGTTGCCACGGAAGTGCTGAAGGCCGTTGGTACGGATCCAGATAAGATTGAGCAAGCAATGCGCAAAGTGAATTACTACGGCGTCTCCGGCCAGATTGCTTTCGACGAAAAAGGAGATTTGACGAGCGGCTCGTATGCGATCCGCGAAGTGAGGGGGGGAAGTTCCGTCGAGGTAAGCGAATAGGGAAAAACAAAACAGCCCACAGGGCTGTTTTGTTATTGGGCGCGTTTTGTTATGATTTCGCCCATGGCTGTCTTTTTCCAACTCCTTGCAAACGGTCTTGTGGCCGCCGCGCTTTATGGCATTTCCGCCATTGGGTTTGGACTCGTCATCCGTACGGGGAAGTTTTTCAATTTGGCTCATGGAGCCTTTGCGGTCATCGGTGCCTACACGGCGTTTGCGTTCGTCCGTCTCGGTTTGCCGTTTGGGTGGACGGTACTCCTTTCGCTTACCGCCGCCGTTATCTCTGGCGCGCTGAGTTATGCGCTTGTTATTTTACCTTTGCGGCGCCGGTCGGCTTCTTCGCTTGTCCTTCTTATCGCTACGCTTGGCGTTTTCACGTTTGTTCCCCCGATGCTTGCCATCGCCTTTGGCAGTGAATACTATTTGCTCCACATCCCGCTGTTCTTTTCCCGCGTCGTCTCTCTTGCCGGTGCGGCTGTCACTCTGTGGCAGATCACCTTCATGTTGATTTTCGTGCTCCTTATTGTTGGGACCGCGCTTTTTCTTCGCTATACGGCCTTTGGAAAAGCTGTGCGCGCCGTAAGCGACGATGAAGAGGTTTCAAAGATCATCGGCATTAACACAGATCGTGTCGTTTTCGTGGTCATTCTTTTCGCGGCTTTTACCGCGGGACTCGCTGGTCTTTTCAAGGCGGGCGACCTGGGACTTGAGCCCACCATGGGGTTCACTCTCTTGCTTGAGACTCTCATTGTGGCCGTGGTGGGCGGGATGTACCGGCTTGGGGGAACCGTCATGGGAGCGCTTGTCCTCGGACTCGCGGAAAGTTTTGGTGTGTGGTTTGTGCCGAACGAATGGAAAGAGGCGATCTCGTTTGGGATTTTGATTCTCTTTTTACTGATCCGGCCGCAGGGGATTCTCTCACGTTGATATGGAGTACGCACTTCATCTTTTCATATTTTCTGGCATCTCCGTCATTTTGGCACTTGCGCTCAACGCGGTGGTTGGGTTTAACGGTTTCCTCTCGCTTGCCTCACCGGCCTTTTACGGTATCGGGGCCTATGCCGCGGCTATTTTTCTGAAGGACTATCACATCCCGTTTTTCTTTGCGCTTCTTCTTGCGATGATCGTCACGGCCGTACCCGCTGCGGGGATCGGACTTGTGCTCTCTCGCCTGAAGGAAGATTACTACATGCTCGCTTCGCTTGGATTTGCGTCTATTGCGCACCGGACGTTTGTGAACTGGCGATCCGTGACGAATGGATCGCTTGGATTTGCCGGCGTGCCGCGCGTTGGCGACATCGGTGAAGTAGCCTTGTGGACGCTTGGAGCGATCGTGGTGGTGTGGGGACTTCTTCATCTGCTTATGCGTTCGTCGTTTGGGAGAATCTTGCGCGCCATTCGGGAGGATGAACTTGTGACGGCGACTTTTGGCATCAAGACGGCCTACTTCAAATTAGCGATCTTCGTTATCTCTGCCATGTTTATGGCCCTCGGTGGCGCTATCTACGCCACGTATCTTACCTATGTTGATCCGGCCGCTTTTCATCCCGCTGTGGCGATCCTCTTGTTGGCGATGGTCGTCGTGGGGGGGCTTGCCAGTCTTCCCGGCGCGGTGCTTGGCGCAGTAGTGCTGAATCTTCTGCCGGAGCTTCTGCGATTTTTCGGATTCCCTCCGTCCGTGATCGGACAAGTGCGTTTGGCGCTTTACGGACTCGTCCTCACGCTTCTTATGCTCTATCGCCCCCGAGGATTTATGGGTGCGTACAAGCTCTAGTATGTTTGCGATCGAAACAAAAAATCTCTCAAAACATTTCGGCGGCGTGTATGCAGTTGATCGTCTTTCGGTTTCAGTAGGGAAGGGGGCGATCACGAGTATTGTAGGGCCCAATGGGTCAGGGAAGACCACGCTCACGCACCTTCTTTCTGGGGTCTTGCCGTGGGATGAAGGTACGGTGATCTTTGGTGGAAAAGAACTCAAGCGCTTGGCGCCCCACGCGGGGCGCGAACTCGGTGTGGCGCGTACCTTCCAGCACGTTCGCCTCTTTGAACAAATGAGCGTCTACGAAAATTTGACTCTTGTTTTGGCAAAACGCACCGTTCTTGCCTCTATCTTTGAGCAAAAGGGGAGTGGGCTGCAGGACAGAGCGAAAGAACTTCTTTTGCGCGTCGGTCTGTGGGAAAAACGCGATGCGCCAGCTGGAGAGCTTTCGTATGGGCAGCGCAAACTTTTGGAAGTGGCCCGCGTGCTTGGCGCACGAGCTCGCATTATTCTTTTCGATGAACCCTTTGCCGGACTCTTTCCCGGAATGGTCGAGATGCTCTGTGACGTTATGAGGGAGATGCGTGGGTCAGGGTGTTCTGTTGTGTTGATCGAACACAACATGAAAATCATCCGTGAGCTCTCCGACGAAGTTTTCGTGATGGATGCCGGAAAACTTCTTGCATGCGGGAAACCGGCGGAGGTCCTTGCCCGCAAGGATGTACGCGAAGCGTATCTTGGCGTATGAACGGATCTACTCTCCAATTGGAAAAAATCTCGGTGTACTATGGGGGTGTGCGTGCGCTTCATGATGTCTCGCTTAAGGTGGATGAGGGGGAAACCGTGGCGCTTCTTGGACCAAACGGCGCGGGGAAATCCACGGTGCTCAAAGCTATGTTTGGCCTTGTGCAGATGTCCTCTGGCCGAATGCTCTGGCAGGGAAGCACCCTTCGGCCCATCCCACACGAGGTTGTGCACAAAGGGATTGCGTTCGTGCCGCAGGGACGGCGGGTTTTCGCCCACCTCTCGGTAGAGGAGAATTTGGATATTGGGGCATGGATTGTGACGGACAAAACGGAGCGCGAGCGGCGGAGCGAGGAGGTCATGCAGACGTTTCCGGCTCTTCGTGCAAAACGGCGTGCCGTGGCGGGGACGCTTTCTGGCGGGCAGCAGCAGATGCTGGCGATTGCGCGCGGTCTTATGACCGACCCCAAAATTCTGCTGCTCGATGAACCGTCACTGGGGCTTGCGCCAAAAATTGTGCGCGAGGTGTTTGCGGCCATCGGGAGCATTCATGAGCGGCACAAGACGGCAGTGGTCATTGTGGAGCACAACATTCCTTCTTTGCTGCCGATCGTGGACCGTGCCTACGTGCTTGATCGCGGAGAAGTGGTGGCGCAGGGAAGTGGGAAAGAAATTTTAGAGGGGGATACGCTTACGCGTGTTTTGCTTGGAGAGCCTGTGCATGTGTAGTAGAATGTGGGGCGTATGGAGACGATTCTTTTGGAGTGGGAGGTGCCGGAGTATCAGCACTACGACCGTTCACGTCGGTGGTACGTGTGGTTTGGGATTGCCCTCGCCGTGCTGGTGGGGTACGCGATCTTCACCGCGAACTTCACTTTTGCCATCATTCTGGTCATGGGCGGCATCATCATGTTTTTGAGCACAGGGCGCGAGCCGGCCAAAGTGCCGTTTGCGGTAACGCCCGCCGGGTTTCTTATCGGCGAACATTTTCACCCCTATCATGAGTTCCGCAACTTTGCGATTCTCTACAACCCCCCGCACGTCAAAAGTCTCTACCTCACATCGGATAAACGATTTCGCCCGGTGGTAACGATCTCGCTTCAGGACATGGATCCAAATACGGTGCGTGAGACGCTTATGGGGTATTTGCCCGAGGACTTAAACCGCACCGAGGAGACGCTGACAGAGATGGTCGCGAGAGTCGCAAAGTTGTAGGGGAGGCAGAGACTTCACAAAACAAAGGAACTTCTATAGAATAGCGGAGCGCTGCGTATGCGCCCGTAGCTCAGCTGGATAGAGCGTCAGGTTGCGGACCTGAAGGCCGCACGTTCGAGTCGTGCCGGGCGCACCAAAAGAACTCCTAGACAGGAGTTCTTTTGTTTGTGGTGATGACACCGAGTGTTGTCAGTTGTTAACACGGAAAATCGAAAGCCACCTGTATTGGTGGCCTGAAAGAAAAGGGCGGTTGCTTCTTGTAGCGAATGCTACCACACTTGGGCGAGCTTCTTGGCGAGCAGGTGCCGCTTCGTCCAGCTCACGAGCCA
Source organism: Candidatus Uhrbacteria bacterium (assembly GCA_016187485.1). NCBI lineage: Bacteria > Candidatus Uhriibacteriota > Candidatus Uhrbacteria bacterium. The sequence continues at coordinate 58,691 of JACPJO010000003.1, forward strand.
GCCGAAGGTGAGGAGGGAGGTGATGCTCTGGCGGAGCTTCGCATCGTCACGCGGCTCGTAGCCATCGAGAGTTTCGAGTTGGACGTTCGGGAAATAGCGTTGCCACATCCATCCCATCGTCTCTGCTTCCTCGCCCATCTGCGCTGCCCGCGATGCCCACGACCAGTTGAGCAGCTTGCCAAGCTCATCCGTGTCGAGGGGGAAGCCGAACCTTTCCTCGATGCGCCACGAGATCTCGAGGAAGTCGATGGATTCGAGGGTGAGGTCAGCGAAGAGAGTGGCTTCCTCGACAACCTCGTGTTCCTCCAGACCGCGCGTCTCCACCAAGATGATGCGGAGCGTGTCGACAACCTCTGCGTGTGACGGAGTCTTGGACACAGGAACCTCCGAGAACGGGTGTGCCGGCATCCTAGCGGAATACGAGATTTTTGCCAATATGACCGTGACGGTCACCACGCGCATTGATATGATACCGGCATGCCGACTCTCTACGACAAAATCACCACGCTTCGAGGTCTGGGGCCGGTGGCGGCGCGGGCACTTTTGCAGGCCGGTGTAAAAACCGTACGTGACCTTTTGTCCTATCTTCCGTATCGATACGAAGACTTCTCGCAGCGTAAACGTGTTAATGCTCTATTGGCAGGAGACACTGTGACGGTTTTTGTTGAGGTAGTATCTGTCAGGGCTCGACCGTCGTTTAAGAGCCGCGTCATGGTAACCGAAGCCACTGTTCGTGACGAGACAGGAACGCTTACGGTCAAATGGTTCAACCAGCCGTTTCTCGCAAAGACGTTCAAGCCCGGCATGCGGTTGGCGCTTGCTGGCACGGTGGATGCGCGCAAGGGACTGGTGCTTGTGAATCCGCGCTACGAGCGTGTGGGCGAAGAAGCGCCACTTCATACCGGACGCATCATTCCTCTCTATCCGCGCTCAAGCTCGCTTGGGGAGAAGCGTTTGCGTTCTGCTCTTGCGCAAGTCATACCTCTTGCAGATCGTCTGGAGGATCCTCTGCCTGCACAGATTCTGGATGCCGAAGGATTGCTCCCGCTTGGGACAGCCATGCGCCACATCCACTTTCCTGAACGCATGAAGGACGTGGATGCTGCTGTGTCGCGTCTCAAATTCGACGAACTGTTTTTGCACCAACTCTTTTTTGCACGCGTGCGTGCTGCACGACAGGAGGGGAGCGCGTATCAAATTCCCGTAGACGAAGTTGCTCTGCGCGCCTTTGTGTCGCGTCTGCCGTTTACTCTCACAGCGGAACAGAAACGTGCGGCGTGGGAAGTTATCCAGGATCTCTCGCATGAACACCCCATGAATCGTCTTTTGGAAGGAGATGTCGGTTCCGGCAAAACCGTTGTGGCGGCCATGGCGATATGCTCTGTGCTGGAAGCGGGAAAGGAGGCCGTGTATTTGGCGCCCACAGAGATCCTTGCGGAGCAGCAGTATAAGAATCTGCGCCGCTTTTTGCCTGACGCCGATGTGATACTTCTCACACGTTCTCGTTGCCTACTCCGTGACGAAAAGGTGAGTCGTCCACGCGTGGCGGAGATCTTTCATACTCGCGGGCCATTTGTCGTCGTCTCCACGCATGCGATTTTAGAGGATGCGTGGGATACCCCTCTGCTCGCGCTTGTCGTGGTGGACGAACAACATCGTTTCGGGGTGCGTGATCGCCACCGACTTCTTGCGCGCTACGATATCGCCCCCCACCTTCTTTCCATGACCGCCACGCCCATCCCGCGGTCGCTTGCCCTTACGGTGCATGGAGATTTGGACATCTCCCTTATAAAAGAACTTCCGAAAGGACGTCGTCCCGTGATGACACGGCTCGTGACTGACAGAGACGAAGGGGTGATGATGCGAAAAGTGCGTGAAGAGATCGATGTGGGTCATGTTGTGTACGTGGTCTGTCCGCTTATTGATCCCTCGGATAAGCTCGGTGTCGCCTCGGTGGCCGAGACGGCGAGTCGGCTCGCCGCGGGATCGCTTAGGGGCGTAAAAATCGGACAACTTCACGGAAGGATGAAGACGGAGGAGAAGGAGGAAGTGATGGAAGCATTTCGTTCAGGCCACACACCGGTGCTGGTGGCCACGTCGGTTGTTGAGGTTGGTATGGACGTGCCGAGTGCCACCATAATGGTGGTCGAGGCCGCCGAACGTTTTGGACTGGCGCAACTTCACCAATTGCGCGGACGTGTAGGTCGCAGCGATGCTTTATCGTATTGCTTTTTGCGCACGTCGGGGGCACAGAGTGCTGCCTCAAAAGAGCGGTTGGGCGCCATGGTGCGATGTCAAAACGGGTTTGAACTTGCCGAAATGGATTTGAAATTCCGCGGGCCCGGCAATTTATTTGGAGATGCACAGTCGGGACTGCCAGACTTTCAACTCGCCACGCTGGCAGATGTGTCGATTATGAAAAGCGCGCGTGATTGGGCCACGCGCCTGCTTGCCGAGGATCCAGAACTCTTGGTATACCCTACTCTACGCGAGCATCTTAACGATGCCCTCGCCGACATCCATCTCGAATAGGTCGGTACCTGGTACCGCCGTCACTTCAGGCAATCGATGAGGATTCGGGCATGCTCTGGAGATATGGCGCGGTCGAATCCCAAGCGTTTCGCCTCTTTTGTACGCCGATCGACACCGGGGACACGGCGGATCTCACCCGACAGTCCTACTTCACCAAACACGACCGTCTTTTCGGCGGTGGGCTTATCCGAAAGCGCGCTTGCAATCGCCAAACATACGGCCAAATCTGCCGCAGGCTCTTGCAGGCGTAGGCCGCCCACCACGTTTACATATACGTCTTTGTCGGCGAGTTTGAGTCCAGCCCGCCGCGACAAAATGGCGCATAACATAAGGAGCCGGGAGACGAGTGCTTGTACTTCCACCAAAAACACACGCGACCCCTCAAGTGCCGCCGTGATGACAGATCCCGCAGCTGCAACGCGCTCCTCTAAAAAATAACTTGAGGGATTTGCTACCTCGACAAGTCCACCCTGCTGCATGTCAAACACGCCGACTTCGTCGGTGCTCCCAAAGCGATTTTTGCTTGCGCGCAAGATGCGTGACGACATGGCTGCTTCACCTTCTAGAACCAGAACTACATCAACCAAATGTTCCAGCGTCTTGGGACCTGCGGCTGCCCCGTCTTTCGTCACTTGGCCGATGAGGAGGATGCATGCTCCGGTAGTTTTGGCGGTCTGCACAAGAAGACTCGTTGCGTAACGCACGAGGGAGGCGCCACCCTCGGCCAAATCGGCAGCTGAGGACGTGAGGGTTTGGACGGAGTCTACAATGACAACACGCGGTCGGCTTTCGTTTATACTTGCACAGAGTGCCTCGACATCTGTTTCGCTTGAAAAAGAAAAATGCGACAGGCCGCAGTCGATCCTACCTAGCCGTGTGGCAAGTTGGTGAGCGGACTCTTCTCCCGATGCGTAGAGCGTGGGTTTCTCCGTTGTCCCCATGCGATTTCCCACAATAGCGGCAAGCGTAGATTTTCCGATTCCTGGCTCTCCGAACAACAATACAGCACTTCCCGTGACCAGTCCGCCGCCCAGCACGCGATCCCACTCCTCCATGCCGGAAGATTGCCGTGCCGCCGCTCCTTGCTCGATTGTGAGAGGAGCGAAAATGGCCGGAGCTACATGTGAGAGCGCCCTCTTTCCGCTTACCCCCGCCTCCTCTACAAGCGTGCCCCACCCCTGGCAGGTAGGACACCGCCCGCTCCATTTCGGTTGTTGGCTGTCACATTTGGTGCAGGAGAACATAGGTAGGCGAGAGAGAACGAGGCAACGTAACAACTCTAGTTCGTCGGACACTGCGAGGGATTATTTCCGGGACACGTCTTGATGGTCACCTTGCCGCCGGCGCTTACTGCCCTTGTGTACGCAGTACTCCCTTCCCCTGTGTAGAGGTCAAGGCGGCGCCCCTTAATCCATGCCCCACCATCTTCGGCATACCACACAGCATTATTTGCCTCGCCAAGAGGGGAGTCGAAGATTTTAAACACGGTGCCTTTAGGCAGACAAGAACTTACCGCAGCCGTGTGGAACGCTTGGGGGAGGACGGCGGGTGGGCTGGTTTGGTTGCAGTAGGTGGTGCCTTCGGGGAACGGAACACAGGGCTGCCACTTTCCTCCGGCGGCGCTGCAGGAAGATTCAGGTTGTCTACCATTCGGACACGTACACTGCATAGCGATGTTGCATTCAAAACTTTGATACGCCTGCTTCTCTCCGTAAGACGGTTTGTAATATCCTGTTGTGAAAAATGTTACGCCATTTCTCAACTCTTCCGTGCTCGGGCACCCCATTCCTTTGAATTCCTCTGCCGTGTCGGCCAACTCTGGGTGAGCGACGATACTTGCGGTGAAGTCTGCATCCGAACGCTCGATTACTTTAAAACTGATTGGCCGCGAGACGACGAGCTGCGGATTCACCGTGTAGAGGAGCAGATAACTGGCAAGGAGAATGACAAATCCCACGATGGCGTTTTTTATACGCTCCATGCCTTCCTTCGCGCCCTTGCCGGTGGCGCCGAGCATATACTGAATGCCGCCTACCATGATCATCACCACGGCGAAAACGGCAGCAATGCCGATGAGCCACCGGTAAATGCCGACGATGTATTGGCCAATGAAGTTCACGGAGACACTCCCGTTTTCAAAGACAGGCTTTGTGAACGAGAAGTTTGGAATGGGCACGGAAAGGCGCGGGACAATGGGGGATGGCTCGACAGCAGGGGGCGTGTCCTCTACGATTTCTGACCGTGCTTCGGAAGAAATAAAGGTGCCTCCGGCTTGCTGGACCCGTTCCATACACTGCGTCTGACAACGTTCGTTCAATGGTGTGGAACCGGTCTCGGGAATAAACGCCAAACGTGCAGCGGTGCTTTTTCCGGTCGGGTAGTAATTGCAGTGGCACGCTTCAACGGTTGTTGTTTCTGCCTGCCCAGACGAAGGAAGAAGTGTCCCAAGAATGAAGACAAGGATAAGAGCACGCCGCATCATAGGGAAGACGTCAGCATTTGCTGGATTAATGCGCGCAGGGTCTCGGCATCTGGGGTGCCGACGAGTCGCTCTGTGCCTACAAAGACGGTTGGTGTTGCACTGATGGACAAGGCGAGCCCCTCCTCAAAGTCTTTCTGCACGCGCGGCAGGGTTGCTTTCGCATTCACGCAACGGTCAAAAGCGTCTGTGTTGAGTTTAAGCGTACGGGCGAGGGCTGTGTACGTGGTGGCACTTAAGAGTTCGCGTTGCGTGAAGAGGAGGTCATGGTAAGGCCAAAAGGCTCCTTGTTCTTGCGCGCACCTGGCGGCAACGGCTGCGTCTGTGGCAGAGGGATGGAGGTCTTCGTTTGGAAAATCCTTCCACACGACGCGTACTCTGCCTTCGAATTCCTTCACGAAGGATTCAAGGAGAGCAGACGTATCGGCGCAGGCGGGACAGGCAAAGTCGCCGAACTCCACCAGAGTGACAATGGCGCCCGGGGGTCCCAAGACAGGGTTGATAATCTCGACACGTGGGGAGGAAAGAGTCGTAGACGTTTCCGCTGGCGGGGAGTTCTTTTCTTTTTTTGCAGATGACAAATACAAATGGAACGTAAGAAATACCACCACGAACAAGAAGCTCAAGATCAAGATAGCGCTCCAACGTTCCTCGTGCGTTTGCATAGTTATTTCAATCGCAGGATCTGAAGAATGCCCGTGGAGGCATTTGTGAAGAAGAGGTTCCCTCCATCCTCGCTCACGCTTACGTGATCAATGGACTGCGGTGTGTCGGGAATGGCGACAAGCTCGGCCGACCCCGTTTCTACATTCACGCGGTAAATAGCGTCGGCACTCTGGGCGGAGAGTTGTCGCTGTAATCCCACGTTTGCCGGCAAGCGTTGCGGCACGGCGCAGTAAAGTGTTGTTCCTGATGTAAACGAGCATTTGTCCGCCCATGTTTCTACACCGAGACTCTTCCGGTTGTCCCCGATGGATTGGGCGCGGCCGCTCACCGCCCAGAGCATCGGGCGGTAGCCGTTTGTGTCACCCACCGCGGAGTACACAAGCGCGTCACCCTGCGTATTCCACAAAGGTTGGAAATCAAATCCTTCCACCACGAGCCCCTTAAAGTTTTCTTCATTCTTGCCGATAGGGATAATCATTTTGCGTCCAAAGCCCGAAAGTGTGGGACCGGTGTCGGAGAATGCGATGACTTGATCGTTTGGCGACCAACTTGGGATCACCTTGTCCGCGTTATCGCCAAGAGCAGCGATGGCACGCGTGTTTGAGCCGTCTGTTTTCGTGATGACGAGGGCGCGGTTACTCGGATCGATCCCTATGCTTTTCGCAAGAATTTCGTCCCCTCTTGGTGCGAAGGAAAAATCTTCCCAGTGGCGCGGTAAGGACACTTGTTTGCCAGCAGAAAAGTCATAAACAACATTAGATCCGTCGGGGAATTCAAGCACCGCTGATGATCCTTTGGCGTTCCACGTCACGTTCTCGACGTTTGCAAACTTTTTGTCAGAGATTCTCTCTACATCTCCCCCTGTGCTAATCCGATAGAATCGCCCGTCTGCTTTATCGTAGTATTGCATGCCATTGCCGTCTTGGCTCAACGTGGGCGCCGTGACGCGCGCGCTTGTGAGAGCTTGCGTCTGCGTGACGCCCCCTTCTGCAACGGGTTTCGCGCCCGGAAGAGTTTGCGCGCGCGGAATTTCCGCCGTTCCTTCCGGAGAGGCTGTTCCTGGGGGAGCGCCGAGGCCTGCAGCAGGAAGCCCCGTCTCTTCACGCGTTGTCTCCGCGGGAGGGATTGCCTCGGGCACGCGTGCCTGCGGGGTTTTGAAAAACACCAAGTAGATAGCCGCGCCCATGGCAGCGATGAGAACAATGAACCCGAGGATAAGCAGGACCTGCCGAAGACGTGGGGACATAGTTATGTTTCAATCTCTGGGAGAAAATTTGGCATGAGAGCGCGGAACATCGGGCGCATTTCCGGGAACGAGGTATAGGCGTCCAAAGGGTTGAATGCGGCCCACATCACAAAGGCGATGGAGGGGAGGACCACAAAGAAAAGAAACGCAAGAAGCAGGAAGCCCATAGCGAAGGTGCTCTTTTCAATCAAGTTCATCTTGACGGTGATGGATTTTAGAAAAGGATTTTTACTTTTTGTTATGGTCCGCCAAAACTCAAGAGATCTCCATGCCATCCATGTTGCTCCTGCAACGACGCTGCCAAGAATCGTCTCGGCGGTTATGAGAGCCGTACCCAGAAGTGCGCGCTGTTCGTTTCGCACAAACGGCCGTTTAAGATCTTCTTGTTTTTCTTCTTCCTGTGCCGCATCCTCCGACGCCGACCCCGCCGCAATATTTCCTGCCTCTGCCTCTCGCGCTCGGGCAATTTGTGAGGCGCGTTCTGCCTCAAGCGTCAGCGCAGCTGCCATGACTGCATCCTCGTCTGCTTGATCTATTGTTGCCGGCCGTGGGATTGCCTCTGTACGCCCAAAAGAAAGGGGCGCAGCTTTTCCCCCTTCGAATTGCAGCCAACGTTCGTGCTCCACGGCAATGTCGGCCATAGGCCAACATTATATCACGCGCGCGTTCTCGACGACGAGGATATTTCCTTTGAGGCTTACGCGAAGTTTTTTTGGCTTTTTTTGCAGAATCCTGTCCGCAATGAGCGGCTCGACTTCCGTCTCGATAATATGGCGGAGCGCGCGCGCACCGCCGGTCTCGCGCATAGCATGCAGGGCGAGCCAGGGCGCGACGGCTTTGCCGATCTGGATAGCAACACCCCGCTCTTCCAGTCGAGAGGCGAGTTCCGCAAAATGCTGCTCCGCAATATCCTCAAGATGCTTTGTTTCAAGAGGACGGAACAAGAGCGTATGATCGATACGGTTTAAGAGTTCCGGACGCAGAAGATTCTCCAAATCTGTCCGGACATCTTTCATCTCCGGTAGATGTTCCTGCTTGTCTCCAAACCCGAGTTTTGCCCCAGCCCATCGAGCCGAGCCTATATTGGATGTGAGAACGATGATGGTGTTGCGGAAATTGATCTTGCGACCGGTGGCATCATGCAGTTCTCCTTGATCCAAAATTTGGAGCAGAATATTTTGTACGTCGCGGTGCGCTTTCTCGATCTCGTCGAACAGCACAACCGCGTAGGGACGTGCTTTCACTTGGTCGGTGAGTTTTGCTGCCTCGCGGTACCCGACATATCCGGCGGGAGCCCCAATCAGTTTAGAGAGGGAAAAGCTTTCACTGAATTCGCTCATGTCGAGCACGACGAGAGATCGTTTGTCTTCAAAGAGGTACGTGGCAAGCTGGCGCGCGGTTTCGGTTTTCCCCACGCCTGACGGTCCCACGAAAAGGAAGGATGCCAAGGGGCGGTTGTGGTTGTTGATGCCTGTTTTTGCCCGCAGGATGGCCTTCGCGACTTCATCTGTTGCGTGGCTTTGCCCCACAATCTGCCGGCGCAAATGCGGTCCGAGTTGCATCGTACGCTCGCGCTCTTCAGCGACGAGTTCCTGTGCAGGAATGCCTGTGGCGCGGCTGATGACTTCCGCAACTTCTTCCACATCGACGACGAACAGGCGGGGTTCCTCTGGAGCTACCCCCTCCCAATTCTCGATTTCTTTTTTAAGCGCCTGCTCTTTTGTGCGGAGCTGGATAGCCTCCTCAAGCCGTTCGTGTTCGATAGCCTCGCGTTTTTTTGCGATGATCTGCGCCATAGCCTCTTCTTTCTCACGGAGCTTTCTCCCTTCGGGTACCGGCTGTGCCGAGCGGACGCGCAACATTGCGGCAGCCTCATCCAACAAGTCGATCGCTTTATCCGGCAAGAAACGGTCGTGCAGATAGCGCGTGCTTAACCGGATGGCTGCAGAGAGGGCCGCGGGCGTAATACGCACGTGGTGGTATTTCTCGTAAGCGGGCATGAGCCCTTCGAGCATAGTGAGGGCGACGGAAGCGGTAGGCTCAAGAATCTGCACGGGTTGGAATCGGCGTTCCAGTGCCGCATCGGTTTCAAAATGTTTTTTGTACTCTGCCGGCGTTGTGGCGCCGATACAGCGAATCTCTCCGCGCGCGAGCGCAGGCTTCAGAAGATGTGCCGCATCCAGGGACCCGGAGGCAGACCCTGCGCCGATGATGGTGTGGATTTCGTCAATGAAAAGAATGAGATCGGGATGTTCACGCGCCTCCTCGATGATTTGCTTCATGCGTCCCTCGAACTCGCCGCGGTAGACCGTGCCCGCAACGATGCTAGGTAAGTCTAAAAGGAGGATGCGTTTCTTGAAAAGGGGGGCCGGCACGTCTCCGCTAGCAATACGTTTTGCAAGTCCTTCCACGACTGCGGTCTTTCCCACACCCGGCTCGCCCAGGAGAAGCGGATTATTTTTGGTGCGCCGGCAGAGGATTTCGATGGTGCGCGTAATTTCGGCCTCGCGAGCGAGGACGGGATCCAGTTCTGTCGCGACACGGGGGGCCGTCAGGTCGCGCGCGAAAAAATCAAGCGCAGGGGTCTCCGATTTTCCCCCGCCAGACTCCTCTTTCTCCTCTTCGTGATCTTCTTGCCCCAGTTCAGGAATGGGTTTAAGAGCCGTCTCTCGCGAGGGGATGGCATCACGCAGCATTTCCTCCATCTCTGGAAATCGGGACGCGCTCTTTAAAACTTGAATAACTTGCTCCTGCAAGGTGGACGTGAGAACGCCTTCGCTTGTGAAAAATGAGGCGACATCGGGGTCCTGCACTTCGAGCATGGCACCGAGAAGGTGCTCTGTCCCCACGTACGGGTGCCCGTAGGTGTGGGCGATCCATACGGCCTTTTCCAGCATGCGGCGTGATGTTTCCGCGAGCGGCGGGGTAGGGTTGATCGAATCATGCGCGCGCATGCCTTGCGCTACAAAGGAACGAAGGCCAGATACGTGTACATGCTGGCGCCGCAGGACTTCGGCTCCCACGCATCCCTTTTGCGTGCCAAGTGCCCACAGCAACATGGCGGGTGTTACGGCCGGTTGTTTTTCTTCCACAGCAAAAACAAGCGCTCGCGTGAGAACATTTTTTAAGTGAGTGGTGAAACGATCAACGATGTCGCGGGGCATAGGGGGAGTTGCCGAGTTGCAAAGTGGGAGAGTGCAGAGTAACTAGGCGCTTGCACCGAGAGAACGCAGCCGCCGGATACGGTCCTCAATGGGCGGATGCGTGGAGAACAACGTTTCAAACTTTCGGTGCGTAATGTGCGGGTCGAAGGGATTCGCAATGTAGAGGTGCGCCGTGGCGTGATTAGCTCGCGCAAGCGGCTGGTCGAGCGTGGCAATTTTTTCGAGCGCCCGCGCCAATCCTTCTGGATACCGCGTGGTCATCGCGGCTGTCGCGTCTGCCAAATACTCGCGTTCTCGCGAGACGGCGAGTTTGATGAGTTCGGCGATAAAGGGAGAGAGAATGGCAAGGACAAGGCCCACGATGAGCAAAGGCCCGGCATTCCGGTTGTCACGGTCGCGCCCCCACAAGAAACTCCGTGTGAGCATGTCCGACAGCAGAATGATAGAGCCCACCAGGACGACGACGAGTGTCATGAAGCGCACGTCCGCATTCTTGATGTGTCCGAGTTCGTGCGCCAGCACTCCTTCAAGTTCGACCTTCTCGAGAGTGTCGAGGAGTCCTTGTGTCACGGCGATCACTGCATGTTTCGGATCGCGTCCGGCGGCAAAAGCATTGGGCGCTCTGTCGCTGATGAGGTACACGGATGGCGTGGGGAGGCCCTCGCTGATCGCCAGATTTTCCACGAGCCGATAGAGTTCCGGGTGATCGCGCCGCTCAACTTTTTTGGCCCCCGCGACAGCCAGCGCCACCTTGTCTCCGGCAAAATATCCTATAAGCGTGGTGAGGAGAGCAATGGCCCCAGCAATCACGAGCCCGTTCGTGGGGTTACCAAGCCATACGCCCAACGCCCATCCTAGAGCGAGCAAGAGGAGGACAAAGGCAAAGACGAGAAGCGCGCTTTTGCGCTTGTTTTGGGCGAGGGCGTTATACATGTTAGAAGCTCACTTTTGGCGGGTTCACGAGCTCGTCGGGAGCGTCGAAGAACTCGGAAGCGGTAAAGCCGAACCTTCCGGCCACGAGATTGTTTGGAAAGACCTGGATCCGCGTGTTGTAATCACGCACTTGGCCGTTGTAGAAACGGCGCGCTGCCTGGATTTTGTCTTCGGCGTCGGTGAGGTCGCGCTGAAGATCCAGAAAGTTTTGCGAGGCTTGAAGCGTGGGATAGTTTTCGGAAACGGCGAAGAGAGACTTGAGTGTTTGTGAGAGCATGTTTTCAGCGGCGGCCTGGTCGTGCGGCGTCGTGGCGCTCATCGCCTGTGCGCGTGCGTGCGTCACACGGTCGAACACGTCCTTTTCATGCGCCGCATATCCCTGGACTGTCGAAATAAGATTGGGAATCAGGTCGTGTCGGCGCTTCAATTGTACCTCGATGTCTGACCACCCTTCATGGACGCGGTTGCGTGCATGCACCAGGCCGTTAAAGGTGATAACGAGCCATAAAATGGCTAAAACAACAACGGCTAAAATGATGAGAAAAACAGGTGACATAGAAAGAATATTCGTGTATCCTCATCCTACGTCGGCGGGGAGGCCGCGTCAATATGAATGTTCCAAAAACCATCTTTAAATCGTACGATATTCGTGGGCTTGCGCAGGGAGAATTAAGCCAAGAATTAGCGCGCCGTGTTGGCGCGGCCGTCGTGCGTCTCACGGGAGCGAAACGTTTGGTTGTTGGACGCGATATGCGCGAGACAAGTCCCGCGTTTGCAGAAGCTGTTGTTGGGGGAGCAATGGCGGAAGGCGCGCATGTGGTGGATATTGGGCTTTGCTCCACGCCGCTTTTCAATTTTGCCGTGACGCATTATCCCGACCATGACGCAGGCGTGATGGTGACGGCTTCGCACAATCCTGTTGCCTACAACGGATTTAAAATAGTGCGCCATGACGGTACGGTGGTCGGAGGAGGGGATGGAATGGAGGCGGTGGCGGAGTTCGTGCTTTCGGATGCGCCTGTGTCGGATCATGCCGCGGGAAGTGTGACGTCGCTCAACGTGGAAGAAGAGTATCTGCAGGAGATTTTTTCACAATCTGCCCCGCTTCCTGATCTTTCTGGATTTGTTGTTGCGGTAGATGCGGGTAATGGGATGGGGAGTCTCGTTCTGCGACCGCTTTTTGAAAAGCTTGGATGCGCATGGCAAGGACTCTACCTTGATCCAGACGGCCGTTTCCCCAACCACGAGGCGAATCCATTGAAGGAAGAAACCCTTCACGATATACGGAGGCTCATGGAGACCGCGCATGCGCACGTCGGTATTGCGCTCGATGGAGATGGTGACCGCGTAGTCTTTTTGGACGAAACAGGGGCGGTGATCCGCGGAGACCACATTATCGCCATGCTGGCGCCTGATATCTTGCGACGGTACCCGGGCGGGAAAATTTACTACGATCTTCGCTCGACACGTCGCGTGGCAGAAGCGGTGACCTCCGCGGGCGGCGTGCCGGTTATGTCCGAAGTGGGACATGCAAATTTCAAGCGCCACTTGGTGCGCGACGGCGGCGTTTTTGGCGGGGAGTTCTCCTGTCACTTCTTCTTTAAAGAATTTGGTTCTGCGGAAGCGTCGGAGTATATGATTGTTCTTCTCTTGTCTCATCTTGCCCGTTCAGGGAAAAAGCTCTCCGAACTTGTGGCGCCCTTTCGCACGCCGCACAGCGGCGAGATCAATTTTGAGGTTGCCGATAGGGAAGCGGCTCTTGCGCGCGTGGTTGAAAGATACGGGGGGGTAGCGAAACAACGACTGGACATCGACGGCGTCTCGTTCTTTTTTGACGGGTGGTGGTTTAACCTTCGTCCTTCCAACACGGAGCCTCTTGTGCGGCTGACGCTCGAGGCGGATTCGGCGGAGCTCATGGAGCAGAAGAAGGCGGAGATTTCCTCGCTTGTGGCGGTATGATAACGAACATCTATACGGACTATCGCCATCCAGAGGTTCGAGGATGGATGGCGGGGAAAGAACCCCGGGCTTTTGCGGTCGCTGGCGAGGAGTTGGTAGATATTTGGTCTCGTCCCATTCGCCAGATAGAACTAGCAAAGAGCGAAACGCGCAATCGTCTGCGCGCGACGCAAATCACGCGCAAGGATCCTTCCTTGCACATTCTTTCGCCTGACATCGAAGGGTGGGTTCTTGTGCGCTTGCATGAAGGAACGGTGGGGTGGGCGCGCAAAGAAGCCTTGCGTGTTGTGGAAACACCTGAACATCCTCACGAGCCTCTGCTGACCGACGCGGCGTTTTTCGAACTCTATCGTCACACACCCTATGTACGCGGCGGCAACACGCCAAAAGGTATAGATTGCTCTGGGTTTGTGCAAAGATATTTTGCGCTTGTACACGGAGTCTGGCTTCCGCGACACTCGACGGATCAATGGAAGGCCGGTCGGCCTCTGCACGATGAACCCTGTTTGCCGGGCGATATTTTGCAATTGCGTCATCGAGAGAGCAGCCGCGACCATGTGGGTATTTGTTGGGAAGGGGGCCAAGTGCTTCACGCCTGTCTTGACCAGCAAGGCGTGTCGCTCGAGTCCAAAAAATCGGTACAAGAACGGTATGACATTCTCGGAACCACACGCATTCGATCTCACGAATAAGACGCAGAATATCCATGTTGTTGGCGCGAGCGGCGTGGAAGGCACGACGGTGCTCTTGTTTTTGCGACGCGAAGGCTTTCAAAACATCGTGGGACACGCTCTGTGTGCGAAAGAGTCGTTTGAAAAAGAAATTCTGCAGAGCCACGGTTTACAAGAGCCCGCTCAAAAAAACGAACTCCTCTCTCGTGTGCGTGCCGCTGCCGTGCCGCTTCACTGCGACACGGAGTATCTTTCTGGCGTTGAAGAGGCCGACATTATTTTTGTGCCGCAGTCGTGGGAACTCTATCCGGAGAATGCACGACTCGCGTCACTGCGCGAGCGTTTGCGTAACGTGATGCAATTATATGTGGCGCTGGCTCCGTGCAAAACCATCGGTGTGACAGGGAGTGATGGGAAGACAACGACCGCTCACCTTATTTGGCACATTCTCTTATCGGCAGGGAAACCCGCGTGGCTTTCGGGCAATTACCGTCACGGTCCGCATATGCTTGCAGAACTCTCCACGCTTGATCCGAACGGTTTTCTCGTTTTGGAAATCAGTAATCGCCACCTGAATTTTGGTCTTCCGAAGACCCCCAACATCGCGGTCATTACCAACGTTACGCAGAATCATTTGACGGAATATAAAGCGTTCGATGAATACATCGAGACAAAAGGGAGAATTCTTGGTTCGGGGACGGTGGCGGTGCTTAACGCCGATAACCCCATCACGGCGTGTTACCAAAACAAGAGACTCGCCAACCGTTTCTTATTTTCAAAGCATCTTGAGGTAAACGGCGCCTGTGTGCGTGGAGAAGAAATATGGATGCAGGATGAGTGCCTTCTTTCTCTCGCTGACATGCCGCTTGCAGGGGAACATAATGTGGAGAATGTGTTGGCCGCGGTTACTGCAGTGAAGCTTCTTGGTTTGTCGTCTGCAGAGATCAAAAAAGGCGTGCGGACATTTGCGGCGGTGAAAGAACGTCTGCAGTCGCTTGGGTTTGTGGACGAGCGGGAACTGATCAACGATTTGAGCGGGACGAGCATGGAGTCCACGCGGCGTGGGGTGAAAGCGTTTTCCGGACGACCATTGGCGGTGGTGCTTGGTGGTTCAACTAAAGGGGTGGATTATGCGCCGCTCGCGCAAACCCTGAAGGAGCAAGGTGTTGTGGTCTGTGGAGTGGAAAGTGAGGTAGCCGATGCACTTCGCACGCTTGGCGTCCCTCTTTCCACTTTTAACACGGCGCGTGAGGCGCTTGAAGACGCGCACAAAAAAACTCCACGCGGGGGAGCGATCCTTGTCTCGCCGGCTGGAGCGTTTTTTGCCTCGCGGTATCTCCCGCAGGGACTCGAGGCCGTTATTTCATCTCTTCAATGGCGCGTAGAGAAACAGGCTCAAGCGAAGTAAGCTCAAGCTCGGCGCCGCAATTCTCGCACACGGAAACGTGCCCCACGGATGGGTCCTCCGGCAACGCGATTTCGGCAGAACAGTCTGGGCAGGAAGGCATAGAAGGAATAGATAAATCTTGTCTGTGCTAGTATAGCGCGTATGTATCTTACCCCTCTAGAGGAGTCAAGAGATCTTGCGGAAGCGCTTGGCGTGGAGCGCATGTTTTTGAAGAGGGAGGATCAGACGCCGACCGGCTCGTTTAAGTATCGAAGCGCTCTCCGGCAGATAGAGGATATGGTGGAGCATGGAGAGCGTGCCGGGGTGGTTTCCTCTTCGGGGAATGCGGCAATCTCGCTTGCGCACGAGGCGAAAGCCCAGGGGGTCACGCTTTTTGCTTTTGTCCCGCCCAATCTTTCTTCTGCAAAGACGGCAGCGCTTTTGGCGTACGACCCTGTGGTGATTCAATCAACACGCGCCATGAGACTCGCGAACTATCTTGCGGCCCACTATCGCATACGCAATCTTCGTCCTTCGATAGACGATCGTGCGGTACTTGGGTTTGTCCCGCTTGGAGAAGAACTTGCCGAGCAGGTGGAGGAATACGGGGGAGTGGATGTAATCGTGAGTTTTTGCACAAGCGGGGCCAGCATGCTTGGCATGTGCCGTGGCTATCGTGCGGAACCGCGCCCAAAGTTTTTTGCCGCGAGGAACCTGTCGGTGGGGTGTTATGGGATTGAAAAGAGCCCTCGTCTTGCGGATGTTGCAGACGTTGCGGAACTTGTAGATGTCTCAGACGATGCCGTAGAGCGAACACAAAAGTTGCTCACGCGTGCGGGCATATGCGTTGCCAGAGAAGCGGCGGCGAGTCTTGCCATCGTTTTAGAGCGCCAGCTTAATGGGCGCATTCTATGGATCGTTTCTGGAAAGGATTGGGGTGTGGGAACCATGAATCCACAAGCCGCAAACCTCTATCGCGCAGAGACCTTTGAGGATGTTGACAGAATCTATGCAGAACATGCCCGCGTTTGAAGAACCTATTTTTGTTGTCCATCCGCATGACCTTTACTTGTGGGGTCTCGAGGAAGTGTTTCCAAACGCATGTTTTCTTGTAGACCAACCGGGGTGCCTTTCAACGATTGATTTATTTGAGTATGCAGATGTTACCCGGCGTATCCCAAAAAACTCTGCCGTTCTTGTTATGAAGCCAGCGCCCAAGCTCTCCAAGATAGCAGGGGATCGTGGGTGGAGACTTTGCGCGCCGTCGGTCGAGTTGAATCGTCGTTTTGAAAACAAGCTCACCATCAATAACGAATTTCTTGCGGTGCATTTGCCGACTCTCCCGTATCTCGTAAGCCCGCTTGAGAAGCTCTCGTATGCAGCGCTTCGTGAGCGGTTTGGCCCCCGTCTTGTTGTACAGAAAGAGCGAGGGCACGCAGGATCAAGCACGCATGGAGTCGGATCTCTGGAAGTCTTTGAGAATTTGAAGAAAGAAATTGCCTCCTTTCCCGCAAAGATAAGCCCGTGGTTGGAAGGAGAAACGTGGACATTGAACGGTGTTGTGACAAGATTTGGCACCCTTGTTTCGCGTCCATTTCTCCAGCTTCAAAATGTTGCGGCTTACGGAACATCGAATCCTTTTACGACGTGCGGGAATGCGCATGTTCCCATTGGGGATGAGTTGGCGCTTGAAATCATGGGGCAGGCGGAGCGGTTTGGCGCACATCTTCACCGGGAAGGATACAGCGGGTGGTTCGGTCTTGATGTGCTGGTGAAAGATGGAACTATCGTGGGGTGGATTGAGTGTAATCCGCGGCTCACGGCTTCGTGCGGAGTATTTTCCGCCATGCAAAAAGAGGCAGGGCAGACGCCCTTTGCGCTTCTTCACGTTCTCGAGACACTCGGAATCCCCTATACACTTGATCTTGTCCAGGAACAGCGACGTCTGGCGGATGGATTTATGGAATCGCATGTCGTGTTGCGCAACGAGAAATCAGAAACCATGAAATGTTCTTCTGTGCCGCCACGCACTCCGTGGAGCGTATTGCGCGGGGGGGAGAAGACGATGGTGGCAAGGGCTCCCGGCACAGAGGTTCCGCCGGGCGAGCCGTTTGCGGTGGTGTACAAACGCGGTCTCTTCTCGCCAGAGGAATTGGCAGGATTGCCTACATGTTAAAACGAAATCCCGCCAAGTAAGGGCGGGATGTGGAGAAAGAACGAGGAATTAGAGCGTTTGAATACCGACCTCGCCATCGAGAAAGCGGTGCATTTCTCCTTGCGTGGCGAGGTGCGCCAAGCGGGAGAGCGCCAGGTCTTCGCCGTTGTGCGGCGAGAGCGTTGCGAGTTCGTGGCGCATCTGCTCTTGCGTCTGCTCGAAGACGGTGTTGACGGCACGGCGGACGTCTTCATCGAGGGCAAGAATGTCCAGGACCTTGCCCGTTTCGGTCTGGCTGACACGCGCGGCCGCGACGAGATCGTCAAGGCTCTGGCGCGGGAAGTGCATACCCTTCGTGATGTAGGGCAGGAGCTCCGTGAAGCGCGACTCCTGCAGAACGAGGATGCGTGCCACAAGGCCGATGCGCGCGATCATCTTGCTCTTCTTTGAACGGGTGTCGGCGATGGTGGTCATGATTCGGCGGATCAAGGTTACACGGTCGCGAAAGGTTCGGGGCACGCCGCGTAAGCGGGTCCAGTACTGGTAGGCCTCGAAGGCTTCCCAGATGTGGCAGTGCCCGTAGTCCACTCGCAGAGGAAAGATGAGCCGAGAGATGCGCTCCTTCTTGTAGCGCAGGGCCATCTCTGCCATGAGCGTCGCGGCCTCCTCCATGTGCGTGTCGGCGAGGATGACGACGAACTCGTCGCCACCGTGCCGCACCCCGAAGTGGCGCAGAAGGAGGACGTTCTCTCCATGCTCGTCGTATCCCGTCGCGAGGCGTTCGGTGTCGAGGAAGCTCTGCAAGGTCGCGCCGAAGCGCTCCAGAACCTGGTCGCCCACCTCATGCCCGTAGGCATTGGCGAGCGCCAAGTAAGAGAGATCTCCCCAGATGAGCGTGGTGTTCATCGAGGCGATTTCCGCTGGCGTCAGGTTCTCGATCGGGAGTCCTCGCATGAGTTTTCCCGCCACGGGCGTGTCCATGAAGCGGCGGATGAGCGCGGCCAAGTGCGGCCAGAGCTCGTCGCGGCGGAACAGCCCAGTGAGACCGTCGCGCCGCCGCCGTTGGATCTCGGCGTCTTTCCGCTCCAGGTCTCTGTTGAGGCGCTCGACCTCTTTTTCTTCTGCGAGGATTCTGTCCTCGAGTTCTCGAATGCGCGCGTGAGCTTCGAGCAGGGTCGTCGGTAGAGTATCCACAGAATCTCCGATGGGTACGAAGAAAAGGCCGTGGGGCCTTTTGAAGGGAACGACCGAGGGACTCGGTCAGCGCTTGGGAATGGACGACGGGGACTTGCTCCCCGTGTCTCGTCGGTCGTCGCGGTTGGGCGGCGGCAGGCGCACGGGGCGGCTCCGCAAGTCCGCCGCGAGTTCTTCCACGACATCGGCGTGGCTTGGGCGAACGAGGAACGGATCGAAGGGTCGTTGGCTTGGCATGGATCCTCCAGGGTGAAACCCGCCATGAAGCTACCTTGTTTTTTGAATCTCGTCAATCCCGTCTGTTCAACACTAGGTGTCGGACAATAAAATAAAAAAACAAGAGAGCACCGAAGTGCTCTCGAGGGAGAAGGATCAAAGAAACAGGAGCGGCCACCGGGAGCGTTACACGCGCTCCGGGGGGGGAGGGTTGGCGAGCGCGCTTGGCGCTTCCCAGTGGCCGTCCTGTTTTTGCCCCGCGCATGGTTGCGGGTGACCGGCGGGGCTCGCCGAGACGCCGTGTTGGGGCCGCGCGGTCCCGGCTGCTGCTCCCATACCACCACACCCATCTTCCTTTGTCAACGCGCGGCAAAACAGGTATCATTTCGTCACTATGTTCGTCACGGTCCTCGTGTTCATTGCCGTTCTTTCCCTCCTCGTTTTTGCGCATGAGTTTGGTCACTTTCTTATGGCGCGGCGGGCAGGGATGAAGGTAGAAGAATTTGGCTTCGGATTTCCCCCACGATTGTTTGGGATGCGTCGTGGTGCCACCCTCTACTCCATTAACGCAATCCCGCTTGGTGGCTTTGTGAAAATAAAAGGGGAGAGCGGGGACTATGCCGAGGAAGGGGACAGCTTTGCCCACAAATCAGTCTTTGTCCGTTTTAGCGTACTCGTCGCAGGTGTGGCGATGAATGTGATTTTAGCATTTGTTCTTCTCTCGGTTGGGTTTGCGACAGGACTTCCCTCGGTGGTAGACGACACGCTTCCCGCAAGCGCGCGCGTGCACGGGGAGGCGACGCGCATTGTAGAAGTTCTTCCGGAGAGTCCCGCAGACCGCGCAGGAATAAAAGTGGCCGATGAGCTTGTCATGATAGACAATCAGCTTTTTTCAACCACCGAAATGGCCTACAGCTATTTAGCTCGCGCAGAGGAGCCCGTGGAGCTTTTGCTCCGCCGTGGGGAAACGCACGTGCGCCTCACGCTGACAAAAGAAGAGATTGCCGGTGTGGAAGGTTCCGTGATCGGCGTGGTGCTTATGCGTTCGGGGATCGTGTCATACCCGGTTCCTTCAGCAGTTGCTCACGGGGCTGTGGCGACGGGGCAACTCACGCGGAGTATTGTCGTGGGGTTTTGGGACCTTCTCCGCTCGCTCGTGAACGCCAAGCCTGTACCCTTTGAAGTCTCTGGGCCTGTGGGGATTGCGGTTATGACAGGCGAGGTTGCGCGTCTTGGCATCCCCTACCTTATTCAATTTACCGCCCTCCTCTCCCTTAATCTGGCAGTGCTGAACATTCTGCCGATCCCCGCTCTCGATGGCGGGCGGATCTTCTTTCTTCTCATCGAGGCTGTACGCGCGCGGCGTGTGAGCGCGCATGTTGAGACCGTTGTGCATAATCTCGGGTTCCTTCTTCTTTTGCTTCTTGTCGTGCTGGTGACGTATCGTGATCTTGTGCGGCTTGGCCGCGAACTTTTTGGTGCCTTTACTTCTGCCTAGCATATGGAAGACCTGTTTATCTCGATGACGGAAGAGGGGAAAAAACTTTTTGCGCAGGCGAATTCCGCCGAAGCGCTTGAGCATGCGCGTGTCGCGGTGCTTGGCCGCAAAGGGATGCTGACGCAGGCGATGGATAAGCTTAACGTGACCTCTCCCGAAGAGCGTAAGGCATTTGGCCAAGCGGCCAATACCGCAAAGACGGAACTCGCGCGTGCTTTTGAAGAGGCCGCGTCGCGTCTAGGCAAAGCAGAGAAAGCGTCGCTCGGAAAAGAAGAGTGGATCGACGTGACGCTTCCCGGCACGGCGCCGAGGGCAGGTCATCTTCATATTGTTTCGCAGACGATTGCCGAAGTGGAGAAAATTTTTGCGCGCATCGGCTTCACGCGCTATCCCGTGCCCGAAGTGGATTGGGATTACTACGCGTTTGAGGCTCTTAACATGCCCCCCGATCACCCGGCGCGTGATAATTGGGAAACATATTTTCTGGACGTGCCGGAAGGGCCAAAGGGGAAGCTGCTTGCTACGCCACATCCCTCGAACAATCAGGTGCGTCTTATGGAAACATTGAAACCGCCATTCCGCGCGCTTTATATTGGGAAGGCTTATCGGCGACAGTCGGACGTTTCTCATGTGCCGATTCATCACCAATTTGAGACGGAGGTGATTGACAAGCAAGCGACGTTTACCGAGTTGAAAGGGGTCATCGAGTTTTTTGTGTACGAATACTTTGGACGCAATCGGAAAATTCGTCTGCGCCCGCATCACTTCCGCTTTACCGAGCCGAGTTTCGAGATTGATATTAACTGTGCGGTCTGTGGCGGGAGTGGTTGTCGCTTGTGTAAGCAAGGATGGCTTGAACTTGCCGGAGCGGGCATGACACATCCGAACGTGCTTCGTGCCGGCGGGCTTGATCCGAAGATCTATCGTGGTTTTGCGTTTGCATTTGGTGTTGAACGCGTCCTTATGATGCGCGATGGAATCCGCTTGCCAGATATGCGTGAGTTGTATAAGAACGATTTGCGATTCTTGAAACAGTTTTAGCGTATGAACATCCTTGCTCCCTATTCTTGGATCAAAGACTATCTGAAGAACCCGGCCGCGCCGGAGGAATTTGCCAAACGCATGTCCGCATCGGGTATGTCGGTCGAGTACCGGCATGAACTCACGGAACGTTTTGCCCACATTGTTGTGGGGCGCATCAAAGACGTGCGTGCGCATCCTACGGCGGATCGACTTCGGCTTGTGGACGTGGATGTGGGAGAGAAGACGGTGCAAGTTGTGTGCGGAGGGACAAACGTTGCTCCGGGTCTCTCCGTGGCCGTTGCTCTTCCGGGGGCTCATGTGCGTTGGCATGGAGAGGGGGAACTCGTAACGATCGAAGAGACAGAAATCCGTGGCGAGAAAAGTCACGGCATGATTTGCGCAGCCGACGAGATCGGGTTTGAAAAACTCTCCCAGCCTGACGGAGCTATTTGGGACATCTCGGTACTGACGTCTGCCGAGCCGGGTACGTTGGCGGCAGAGGCGCTTGACCTTGACGACACGTTGTTTGATATCGAAGTCACGACAAATCGCCCCGATGCAATGAGCATGGTGGGGCTTGCACGAGAGGCGGGAGCCGTGGAGGCTGGACAATTTGTGTGGAAGCCCGATCCCCAGATCCCAGAGGCCGAGGAGATTTCTTTGTCGGTACATGTTCGCGAACCCGCACTCTGCCCGCGGTATCAAGGCATCGTGCTTGACGGCGTGAAGATCGAACCTTCGCCCTGGTGGCTTCAAAAACGGCTCCTGCTTGCCGGGCACCGTCCGATTAACGTGGTGGTGGACGTCACGAACTATGTGCTGCACGCGTACGGCCAGCCCATGCATGCCTTCGACTACGATAAACTTTCTGGCGGAGAAATTGTTGTGCGCCGCGCACAAAAAGGGGAGCATCTTATGGCGCTCAATGGAAATGCTTACGAACTTAAGCCTGACAATCTCGTGATTGCCGATGCAACGCACCCTGTTGCGGTGGCTGGCGTGATGGGTGGACAAGAAACGGGAGTGTCAGAGGCGACAACGCGCGTGGTGCTTGAGTGCGCCACCTTCGAGCCGGTGCAGGTGCGTCGCACAGCTCGCGCCCTCAATCTTTTCTCGGACTCCCAACTGTTGTTTGAGAAAGGTCTTTCCACCGAAGCGCCGCCATTTGCGCTCTCCTGTGCGGTGGAGATGTTACAGGAGTTGGCGGGAGCACGCGTGGCGAGCCGGCTTGTGGACATCCGTGAAGAGGCCTACCACCCGCTCACATTTCCCTACAGCGCGGACGAGGTGAATGATCGTTTGGGTTACGAGATTCCTCCGCATGAGCAGCGCCGGATTCTTGAATCGCTCGGATTTGAATTTGTAAACGAGGAAGGCTCCCCTATGCTCCGCGTGCCGTTTTGGCGCGACCATGATATTGAGGAAAGCGTGGATTTTACCGAGGAAGTGGCGCGCGTCTTTGGCTACGCGAATCTGCCGGCGACCCTGCCGCGTGCGCCGGTGCAGCCCGATGTCTGGAGCCCCGTTCTCTATTGGAATGAGCAGGCAAAAGAAATTATGGGGCAGGCGGGAGCCACGGAGCTTTATCATTATTCGTTTGCCAGCGAAGAGGACCTGCGTGATTTCGGCCATATGCCATCCGACGCGCTTGCATTTGTGAATCCACTCTCGGAAGATCAAAAATATCTGCGCGTCTCTCTCATCCCAAGTGTGCTCCGGACGATCGAGCGCAACCAGGGTGCTACTTCTTCTGAGCGCGTGTTTGAACTTGCTGCCGTGTATATACCGCGAATGGGAGATTTGCCCCGCGAAGAGACACGACTTGTTTACGCCGGCTACGGACGGGAGGCCAACGATTTTCTTTCTGCGAAAGGAGTACTCGAGCGCTTGCTTGGAGCCATGGGGATCGTCGGGTGGACGTTTGAACGCTTGACGGATGACCCACACTGGCATCCTGGCCGGAGTGCCTGCATAAAGAAGGGAGGGGTGACACTTGGCGTGCTAGGTGAAATGGCGCCGGATGTGCAAAAGCGTTTTGGTATACACGAGCGCGTAACGCTGTTCGAGCTTGATATGCCGCAACTTGTGCCGCTGGCAAATAAAACAAAGATGTTCAGCGCTTTGCCGCAGTTTCCAAGCGTGAAACGTGACGTGGCGTTTGTGATTGAGCGCACCGTAGAGCACCGCGCCATACAGGAAGCGTTGGCCGGAGCGCACCCGCTTCTGCGCGAAAGCGAGATGTTTGATGCCTATGAAGGGGAGGGGATCGAGAAAGGGAAAAAGTCTATGGCATGGCACGTGGAATTCCGCGCCGATGATCGGACGCTCACGTCCGAAGAGGTGGAGCGTGCATTATCCACTGTGACACAGATGCTCGAAAAACAATTTCGTGTTACCATGCGCACATAAGGAGGACTATGTTGCTTGACGCTAAAGACATTCTGTTTATCGTACTCGCTTTTTGCGCGCTGTGGTTTACGGCGTTTGCATGTTGGCTTATTTATCAGTTGGCGGTGTTTCTGAAAAATGTAAATGACACGGTTTCTGATGTGCGCGGGTCGGTGGCGAAACTTGAGCAGGCAGTCAGCGGTATCCGCAACAGGTTTGATCACGCGACGTCTGGCATGATGCTGGCGCTTGAGGCGGGGAAGAAAATTGTGGATATGCTTGCCACCCGGCGAGAGGAGAAGAAGGTGAAGAAAAAGAAATAGAGATAGAAAAACGGGGCTCGTGCCCCGTTTTGATATTGGTTGACATTCGCTCGTTATGGTGATCAAATGCCTGCACCCCGTTTCGTCAACATCCACCGGTAGGAGGTTCCGTGGACACAGACTCTACGAGCAACATCTCGCGCATTCTCAAAGAGACAGGGGCAGTTCTCACGGACGGGCCTTCGTCTACACGAGCGGACGTCACGGGAATGCCTACGTCAACAAGGACGCCATCTACCCACACACGGAGAAGGTCACCGCTCTGTGCTGGTACCTGGCTCAGGCATTCGACACGGACCAGGTGGACGTCGTCGTGGGTCCGGCCATGGGCGGGATCATTCTCTCCCAGTGGACGGCGCATCATCTGCGGTCCCGGACTTCGATTGGGGTCCTGGCGGCCTATGCCGACAAGGCGCCGACGGGCTTTGTTCTCAATCGCGGCTACGGCGCGTTGGTCCAGGGCAAGCGGGTGCTCGTGGTGGAGGACGTTCTCACCACGGGAGAGTCGGTACGCGGGGCGGTCTTCGCCGTGCGTGCGGTGGGTGGCGATGTGGTGGGCGTGGGCGCGCTCTGCAACCGCGGTGGGGTGATGGCCAGACACGTGGGCGAAGTGCCCAAGCTCGTATCGCTTCTCAACATCACGCTTGACTCCTGGGGCGAGCTGGCGTGCCCACTGTGCGCAAAGGGGGTTCCTGTCAACACGGATGTCGGCAAGGGCCACGACTTCCTCGCTCGCAAGGCTACCCACTCGTGAGCAGAGCGATCTGAACAAAGTTCTTTCTTTACAGCCACGTCCTAGAGACGTGGTTTCGAGTTTTTGAGAGAGGACTAAAAGCTGGTTTCGAACCTCACCTAAGTGTCGATCGGCACTTATATGAGGTTCGGATCTTGAGCCAAGCATTTCGGTGCCTGGCACCAATTTGCTCAATGTTTTGGTGCCTGGCACCTTTTTACGTTTTTGATTGACACCCGCCTTTTATGGTGCTCAAATACGTTCAACCCGCTTCGTCAACGGGTTCCTGTCGCTGACAGGTCAAAAGCCGCCGCTCAATTCTGGGCGGCCGCCGGCGTCACTGACGCAGGAAGGACAATAAGGGACGACCCCCGCTCTGCGGGGCCCTCTCGCCGTGCCGAGTTAGTCACTTGGCACACCCCGTCTCTGACGGCTCGCGAGGTTCCAAACGACTAGAGGTGACGACATGCCTGTTAAGAAAAAGGACCTTCGGGTCGACTCCTACATGGAGTTCGTCGAGTTCGTTCCCGCCCCCCTTCGTCCATTGTACTGCGTCCTTCTGGCGCTCTCGCAGAGCATGGGCCAGGTGTACGAGTACCACAAGCTCCTGTCGGCCCACTGGCAGCTCGTGAAGGCTGACGTGATCCGTCTGAAGAAGGTCTGGAAGGACCTGAACGGTGGTGACCTCGGCCGTACCTTCTACAAGCTCCAGCTTCTCGAAGCCTCGCGAGCACTCCTTCTCCTGCAGTGGTCCGTAGACCCTCAGACAAATGTCTCTGGCTACTACATCGATCGTCTTGTCGAGGCGTTCGGAGGGAATCGATCAGAGGGGCGTTCTCCGTCTTCATCTTGCGTTCTGCTTGTAGAGGAGGCTGAGGGAGTGACGGGGGTGACGGAGGAGACCCTCTCCAGGTTTCAGAGCCCTGCCATGTTTACCGTTGAGATGATCGAATGTCTGATGAACGCGAGTGTCGAGCTCCATCAATATCCGAATCGTGGATGGATGGTCGAAGTGTGCGCAGCAGATGCCTCGTTCCAGAGGCTCGATGCACATGTTGTCGACCGCTTCATCGATAAGGTTCCTAAGGAGTTTGTTCTGATTCAACGGCACAGCGGTACGCGGGGACGGTCTGCCGCAACGACTTCCTGCACGATGTGCATCACGGTACCCTGCAACCTGCCGCTCGAGGCGAGCTCATCGGTCACGATGGGCGAATGGATCGCACCCGATGCGTTTCTCTCTGACCTCAAGGTAGCTCTGAATGCGGCGGGAGTCCCGGTCTCTGACATCAGGCGTCCCATCAAGGCTGCCTGATCCACCAACCTCGCTCGCCTCTTGGGTGCCAACGCGCCTTCGGGCCGAGCCAACAATCTCAACCCAGTCGTCTGACTGGGTTTCGACTTTTACAACCACAACCACCCCCGTGGAGACGAAGGTGGAGTGGTGTTCCCGGATCTTGCCTCTGTGGCTGGTGGAACTGACCGGATTCGAACCGGCAACTCTAGGTGTCGACGCTAGTGAGGTTACCATTACCTCTACAGTCCCACGGATCCGGGGTGAAACAAATACAACTCACCAGGGGAGAGTTGTATTTGAGACACCTAGATAGAGGAAATACCTCACTAGCTTAGGTGCATTCCACCACAGAATTGTCTCTTTGTCAATGGCATTTTGTGGATTATTCCTCTTTGCCACGGTGCCACTTTGCAACTCTTTCGAGGTTTCTCTCTAAGTTGTCTCTTAGAGATCACTAAGAGAGAATTTATGTCGACACTCCGGTTATTGACACCTCTCTCCGATAGTGCTCAAATAGCCGCATCCTGCCTTGTCAGCGGGACTCATACGAGGACGTATGATGCTATCCGGCCTCTCTCAATCATGGGAGAAAACGTTGCGGGGACGCAGCGGGTCGGCGAAACAACATCCCAGGCAAATCCGTCGGGAGACGGATGGGACATTTCCAAGCCGGATGTGGTCAGTCGGTTTGGTTCTGCGGGGACGCAGAGCGCCTTTGGCGGAATGGTTTCACGACCTTGGACAAACCATGTCGACGTTCAGTGAGATTCTTGAGCACTTCAGGAAGCTTGGCTACAGGGATCCGAAGAAGCTCGCGCGGATCTGGCAGATGGCTGTGAGCGTGCGTGACGTTCGACGTCTGCACGACATCATGCCCGAGGGGGATCAGCTGCTCCGGCACGATCGGCGGCTTCTTGAGAAGGGTTGGGAGGACTACACGAAGACGCGTCCCAAGCCGTGGCGTCGTTTCGATGATGACGTAGCGAAGGCAGAGCTCTCCGAATACGCATCCCTCTGTGCCCACCATCCCTACTACGCTCGTACCATCGTCCACGCGCACATGCAGGAGAGGAAGGGGGCACCGCACCCGCGTCGATCGGAGTACTGGTCCGTAGGCGCACCTCGTCCGCATCTCTCCATCGTTCAGCGGAGCCTCGAGCCCCACATCCTCTGCGATGCATTCACGGGATACCTTGCCGGCGTCCTGTGCCAGATCGCATGCCTCTACAATAGGCAGACCAGCCCCGCCGAGTTCCTCGTGGAGGTCACGATCGACGCATCGTGCCTTACGCACACTGCGTCAACGCTTCTCCTGCCGGTGCTGACCTGCGAGGACCACTGCTTAGATGCGGTCAACAATCGGTTGGAGTTCCGCTACATCATCTCCGCCGACAGCCTGGTCTCACACCTCAAGAAGGTGGAACGGCCTAGTGGTCGTGTTCACGTCGTGGCGGAGCCCGGGTTCGCTGCCGCGCTTGAAGGTGTTCTGCGGGAGAACGGCCTTCAGACCATCGAGCAGATCAAGCTCGTCCTGCCTGATCTCGTCCTGGCATCGGGGCATGAAATCGACGACAGGAGGAGTAGAGGAGCGTATTTCACGGTCGACTCCCGTGACCCGCACTGCGTCGTCACCATGAATGTTTCCTGACCTCACCATCTTGCTCGGCTCGGGGGTGCCAACGCGCCTCCGGGCCGAGCCCATCAACCCAGTCATCTGACTGGGTTTCGAATTCCTGACTTCTCTTTGGGCCGCCTCTTCGTGGCGACATAGGAGTCGATGAGTAATATCAACCTCAGTCGTGATCTTCATGTAAGGACCGATCGGCCCTTGCGTGAAGACCGGTGCCTATAAGACTTTCTGCAAGGCCGTGTTTCTACGACGGAATTGAATTTCTCTCTAAGTTGTCTCTTAGAGATCACTAAGAGAGAATTGGTATCCAATACGCTTAGTACTGGACAACTCCCGCCGGGAGGCCCGATGTGGTACGCTTTGGCCGGTATGCCAAGCCCGTTCGTCCACCTCCATGTGCACAGTCATTACTCTCTTTTGGAGGCTCTTCCGAAAGTGAAGGAACTGGTAAAGTTTTGTGATGCGCAAAACATGGACGCCATGGCGCTTACAGACAATGGGGTACTCTATGGGGCCATTGAGTTTTATCAAAAAATGACAGAGGCCGGGAAGAAGCCCCTTATCGGCATGGACGTCTATCTGGCGCCTTACGGCCGTACACAAAAGCGCGCGCGTATTGATACGCGGCCGTGGCGGCTCGTGCTTCTTGCGGAAAATGAAACAGGGTACCGAAACCTCATGAAACTTTCCTCACAAGGTTTCCTCGAGGGATTTTATTATAAACCACGTCTCGATGACGAGTTGCTTGCGAGCATGAAGGAGGGTCTCATCTGCCTCTCCGGCGGCTATCACAGCGAGCTTGCCACGTTGGCGCGGCAAGGAGCTGATCGTACCAAGCTCCGAGAAGTTGCAGAGCGGTACAGAGACATGTTCGGGCCAGAGCACTTTTATCTTGAACTTGTGGATCGGCCCGAGCTGGCCGAACAGCGCACGGTGAACAGCCTTCTTGTGGAAATAGGGAAGGAGTGTGGGATCCCGCTTGTGGTGACGCGCGACGCCTATTATCTTGCCCGCGGCGACCAAGAGGCTTGGCGCGTGCAATCGTGTATTCAAGGGAGTCGGACACTCGAGGAAGTCGAGCGCGGCACGCAGAATGATTTTGACGCCTCGCTTTCTGATGCAGAGGGGATTGCCGCCCGTTTTGCGGATCTCCCGGAAGCCATTGAAAACACGCGCCGCATCGCCGACCGGTGTAATCTCACGCTTGATCTTGGCAAGTGGAATTTCGCCAACATTGATATTCCTGCAGGGAAGACAGCCATTGAATTTTTGCGCGAACGCGCGTATGCCGAGCTCGCACAAAAAGTTCCTGAAATTACAGAGGAGATGCAAAAGCGTTTGGACTATGAACTCGGCGTCATTGACTTCAAGGCTTTTGCGCCATACTTCTTGATCGTCTCTGACTATATTCAGTATGCGCGGCGCAACGGCATCGTGACCACGACGCGCGGCTCGGCGGCCGGGTCCCTCGTAAGTTACGCCATCGGCATTTCTACCGTAGATCCGCTCCGCTACCGTCTTCCATTTGAGCGCTTTTTGAATCCCGAGCGTCCCTCCGCCCCCGATGTGGACGGAGACTTTGCGGACAACCGGCGTGATGAAATGCTGGCATACGTGACGGAGAAATACGGTGCCGATAAAGTGGCGCAGATTTGTACGTTTGGCACGATGTTGGCGCGCGGAAGTGTCCGCGATGTTGGTCGTGCGCTCGGTTTTTCCTATGGATTTGTAGATGGAGTCGCCAAACTTGTGCCGATGGGAAGCCAGGGATTTCCTATGACGCTTGAGCGCGCGCTTGGAGAAAGCCCGGACTTAAAAAAGCGCTACGACACGGAGCCGGATGTCCGGCGCGTGATTGACGTAGCACGCCGTATTGAGGGCCGGGCGCGGCATGTCTCCATTCACGCCGCCGGCACCGTTATTGCGCCTACCCCTCTTGTAAACTTTACGCCGCTCCAGCGCGATACGCGTGAGGGGAAAGTGATCACGCAGTACGAAATGAAATCTGTCGAAGCCGCCGGGCTTCTCAAGATGGATTTTCTTGGCATCCGCAACCTCTCCATTCTTGGAGATGCGGTCAAGTTGGTGCGCAAGCTTAAGGGAGTCGAGATTGAACTTGAGAAAATTCCTGTGGATGACGGGAAGACTTTTTCCCTATTAGCACGCGGGGAAACGATGGGGCTGTTTCAGTTGAATGGGGATGGCATGACGAAGTATCTCATGGAGCTTAAGCCGGAACGTATTGAAGACATCATGGCGATGGTGGCCTTGTATCGTCCGGGGCCTATTGAATCTATTCCCGAGTACATCCGCCGCAAGCACAATGCGTCTCTTATCCAGTATCTGGATCCGCGCATGGAAAGTATCCTCGATATGTCGTATGGCGTTATTGTCTATCAGGATGACGTGATGCTTATTGCCATTCACCTCGCGGGCTATTCGTGGCTTGAAGCCGACAAATTGCGCAAAGCGATGGGGAAGAAAATTCCCGAAGAGATGGCCAAGCAGAAAGAGAAGCTGCTTGAAGGATTCGTGGCGCATGGACTGTCGGCCAAAAAAGCGCACGAGCTGTGGTTGCTTATTGAGCCGTTTGCGGCATATGGATTCAACAAGGCGCATGCCGCGTCCTACGGGATGGTGGCGTACCAGACAGCGTACATGAAGGCGAATTACCCGGCGGAGTACATGACAGCGCTCATGACGGCAGAGGCTTCCGACTTGGATAAGATCGCCGCGGCTGTTACGGAATGCCGCCGCATGGGCATGGATGTGTTGGGCCCCGATGTGAATATTTCATTTAGAGATTTCACTTACGTGGACGATAAAACAATCCGCTTTGGGCTTTTGGTCGTGAAGAATCTTGGTGTAGAAGTGGTGAATACTATTGTGGAGGAACGAAAGACGCACGGGACGTTTACTGATCTTGCGGATTTTGCCGCTCGTGTGACGCACCGCGCGTTTAATAAAAAATCTCTGGAGGCTCTTATCAAGGCGGGAGCACTAGATGTTTTCGGGGAGCGCCGGCAGATGCTCGAAAACGTGGATCAAATCCTTGCGTACAACAAACATGTTCAAAAAGCGCGTGAACAAAAACAAACGTCGTTCTTTGACCTCTCGCCCTCTGCCACCGGCGAACGTCTCTCCCTCTCGCCTGCTCCTGCGGCAAGCCGTTTTGAACGATTGGCATGGGAGAAAGAACTTCTCGGCTTGTATGTAAGTGCGCATCCGTGGTCGGAAGTCCTCCCACACGTCTCGAAGTATGTTGTGTCGATCGCCGACGCTATAGGGCAGAAGCCGGATACGTTCGCACGCGTAGGGGGGATGCTCTCGGATCTTTCCGTGATTACTACAAAAAAAGGGGACCAGATGGCCTTTGCGCGGCTCGGTGACGGAAGAGCCCAGGCGGAAGTTATTTTCTTCCCGCGTACGTACGCCGAATGCAAGGATCATATAAAAAATGACGCTCCCTGCCTCATCTCCGTCAAAATCTCCAAACGAGAAGAGGAGGAAGTGAAGCTTGTGGCGAACAGTATTATCCCTATTTCGTTTCAAAATATTTCTCCTGTTGCGGACATGCTTCATGATGGTCTCTGGCTTGTGCCGGAAGCAAGCGAGCAGGAGCCAAAAACGGTTTCTCCTGCGGGGACGGGAAGAGCTTCCGTTGCCGTCTTGCCGGTGCAGACTCCCAAAGAGGAACCGGGGCGGCTCAATATCGTTCTGCGCGGGAGGCCGGACCGTGCAGTAATAGGGGAGATCCGCGAGGCGTTGAAGGTGTATCCAGGCAACAAACCCGTCTTTCTTCTGGTCGAATCTATTGGGAGGTTCCGTGAGGTCGAGACGGAGTACCGCGTCTCGCTCGATCCGGCCCTTCTTGAGAACCTGCGGAATATCTTGGGCCCCCAGAATATCGAAGTTGGATAAGCCTCTGGAAATTTGATACTATCCGTCGCATATGAATGTCTATCGCCGCATCGCCTTTGGCTTTGTTTTTATCACGGCCTTCCTGCTTTTGGCTGTCTTGTATGCCTCGCTTGTTTCCGCGACGATCCGTGTGACGCCGACTGAACAACAAATTTCGTCATCCTTTCTTGTGGATGTAAGCAAAAATCCGGTTCGGGAGGATGA
Source organism: Candidatus Uhrbacteria bacterium (assembly GCA_016187485.1). NCBI lineage: Bacteria > Candidatus Uhriibacteriota > Candidatus Uhrbacteria bacterium. The sequence continues at coordinate 90,310 of JACPJO010000003.1, forward strand.
ACTTCGCGGACGTGTCTTAGCGCGCACAGTGGAGATTTCCGAAAGCTTTGAATTGCCAAAGGAAGAGGGTGCTCTGGCGGAACCTAAAGAGGGAAAAGCATCTGGCATAGTGACCGTTTACAATGATCGCTCTATTGAGCAGACGCTTGTGGCCACGACGCGCTTCCTTTCCGAATCCGGCGTGCTTTTCCGGCTCGAGAAGACGATGACCGTTTCTGGGAAGACGTCAAAGGAAGCACGCATTGTGGCTGACCAGCCGGGTGCCGGCGGAGATGTTGGTCCCAGCAAATTTACTATTCCCGGTCTCTCCGAGTCGCTCCAGGCGGTGATTTACGCAGAAAGCAAAGAGCCCATGACCGGTGGACTTCGATACGTGCGGGTGCTTACAGAGAAAGATTTGGAAAAGGCCGAGGCGGACTTGAAAGCAAAGAGTGTCGAGCGTGTGCGGGAGGAATTGCGCGAGGCAGCCAGCGTATTCGATGGAGAGGCTTTCTTCGTCGAAGTAAAAGAGCGTGCCAGCGATACAGCACCAGGTGCCGAGACGGACCGCTATACGGTGCGGCTTGTCTCTAATATTACCGGAGTGTTTTTTGATGAAGAAAGTCTTTACCGCGAGGCAGAACGTGGACTTTATGATGATGTAGCAAAAGGGTTGCGTCCGGTAGGGGTTTCGGCGGAGGATCTCCGTATCAACGTGGATCGAGCAGATGTCTCTCTGGAAACGGCGACGCTTAAGGTAGAGCTTTCGGGGACCGCGATCCCTTCGGCGGCGCATGAGGCGCTTTCGCGTGGGGTATTTGCGGGGATGACGTCGCAAGAAGTCGTGCAATATTTTGAGGAGAATAACTTGGCGAAAACCGTGGAAGTGGAACTGCGCCCAAGCTGGCGCCGACGTGTGCCACGCGCGCCGAATAAAATTAAAATCATCGTGAACGAACCGTAATGTTTATGGACAAGGAACACTTGGAACATCTGCGTCATTCAACCGCCCACCTGTTAGCCGCAGCGGTCATGGAGTTATATCCCGGCACCAGGCGCACTATCGGCCCCGCGATTGAAGAAGGATTTTATTACGACTTTGAATTTCTCAAACCGATCTCCGAGACCGACCTGCCGGCGATCGAAGAAAAAATGCATGCTATTCTCAAAACATGGGAAGGGTTCGAGCGCCGCAAGGCGACAGCCACGGAAGTGAGAGACTTATTTTGCGATAACCCGTATAAGCTCGAACTTATCGATCAGATCGTGAGTGACAAGCAGCCTATTACGCTCTATCAATCGGGCGATTACATAGATCTCTGCCGCGGGGGACATGTAAAGAATCCGCAGAAGGAGATGGGACATTTCAAACTTCTTTCGCTTGCGGGTGCTTATTGGCGTGGGGATGAGCGCAACCCCATGCTCACACGGATTTATGGCACGGCTTTTCCCACAAAAGGAGATTTGGATGCATATCTTCTGATGATGGAGGAGGCCAAGCAACGTGATCACCGCAAGCTTGGGGTGGAGCTTGATCTATTTACCTTTTCTCCTCTTGTGGGGCCGGGGCTTCCCCTGTTTACTCCGAAAGGAGCAACGATCCGACGCCTTTTGGAGCGGTTTGTGTGGTCACTCATGAAGCCTTTCGGGTACGAACGTGTAGACATTCCGCACATGGCAAAGGCCGAACTCTACAAAACAAGTGGGCATTGGGACAAGTTCTCGGATGACATTTTTCATATCTCGAGTAAAAAAACTAGTGAAGCGTTTGTCATGAAGCCGATGAACTGTCCCCACCACACGCAGATTTATGCAAGCCGTCCGCGGTCGTATCGCGACCTCCCTATTCGGTACTCCGAGGTTACAAAAGTATATCGTGACGAGAACACCGGACAGCTTCAGGGCCTTTCCCGCGTGCGCTCTATTACCCAGGACGACGCGCATGTTTTCTGTACCCCGGACCAGATTCTTGATGAAGCGCGAAACATCTATAAAATTATTCAGGGATTTTATGGGCGGTTTCACATGCCTCTTGAGGCCCACCTCTCCATTTCTGGCCCGGCGGCTCCGGAAAAGTATCTTGGGGCGCGGGAGGTGTGGGAAAGGGCAGAGGGGATATTGCGAGATCTCCTGAAGGAGTTTGGGCTTCCCTACGAGGAAGCTGTCGGAGAGGCGGCATTTTACGGTCCCAAAATTGACTTCATTGCACGCGATGCAATTGGCCGTAAGTGGCAACTGGCGACGATCCAACTTGACTTCAACCAGCCGGAACGCTTTGGGCTTGAGTATACAGACACAGACGGAGAAAAAAAGCGTCCGGTCATGATTCACCGTGCGATCTCCGGCTCCCTTGAGCGCTTTATGGCTATTCTTATCGAGCATTATGCGGGGGCGTTTCCGCTCTGGCTGGCGCCCGTACAGGTGGTGCTTGTGTCCGTGGGGGAAAGGCATGAAGAATTCGTCCGTGCTCTTGCACAGGAGTGGCGCAAAGCGGGTGTTCGAGTGGATATAGATGTAAGCAGCGAAAAAATCGGCGGCAAAGTGCGCAAGGCCGCTATGCAAAAAGTCCCGTGGACGATTGTGGTGGGCGACAAAGAAGTCGCCGGTGGCGACTTCCAGGTCAAAGTGTTTGGTTCGGACAAGCCTCTTGCGATCAGCGCCCAAGAAGCCGTCTCAAAAATCCTTTCCGCACGATCGGTTTAGCCGATGCCTGTGCGGGAATATAGGAAGCATCCGGTAACGCCGGAATGTCCAGATCGCGTGCTTCCGCCTGGCGTTGACGCTTTGCTGCTTCGTTTCCCAAACTGTCCTTTGGCTCTCTGCCCAGAATAATCCGCTTTTCTATATTCGAGGGAGCGAGCCGGTTTTTGTTGAGCTCTATAAGTTTGTCCTTCCAGTAGGCGGACATGGTCTCGCGGATGGCTTCCCGCATGGCCTCCTGTTTTTTTACTGGGGCACGCTCATAGCTCGCCGGCGAGACGCGTTCGTTTCTCCCGAAAAACTTTTTCAATTCTGTAGAGTAACCCTCTTTTTCAAGCGTAAGAAGGACCCACTCAAGGTTTCGTTCGTCTACCCTGTTTTCGGCGAAATCTGATAACAACATCCCCATGCGCTCAAAGGCAGATGGGGTCGCTGGATTAAACCGATAAAGCTCGCGCGGGATGTATTCCCACCCAAGTTCACGGCGCAAGAAGTCCGCTTCGATCGGGATGACGTAGGACTCCAACTCGCGTCGCTCCGCCTCTTCATTTTCGCGTACGCGTTCGCGAGGAAGAACGGGGCTCACACGATCGGCCGGAATATGAGCTTCAAGACTCGGAATCACTTGTGCATCCTGCGTGCCGGATTCTATCTTCTTTATTTCTTTTGGAGCTGCTCCCTTCTTTGTTGTCGGCATTTCCATCGTCGCCTTTCCCCCACTCTTTTCTGCCACGCGTCGCGCGACATCCCGTTGGTACGCCACGCGTTCCCTCTGAATTTTGTCTTTGGGCACACCAGCAAGTTCACGCATGGCGAACGTCATCTCGGCCATCATAGCCGTGTTGGAGGGGAAGTCGCTCAATAGGGCTCCGGGTTTGCTGTCTGCAAACATGCTCTGCGCCTCTTTCAACACCGCCTGCCCCACGTGGGACTCCTTCATCCCGCCTGACGCTGAAAGATTTGCCGCTGCGTAAATGATCTGCGCTAAAACATCGGGGACCCCGCGGTAATCGGCAAGGAAGGATGCCACGCGTTCTTTCTTTTCGTCTGCTTGTTTCAATTCTGTCCTTTTTGGCGGCGCATCCAAGTCATCCTCTTCTTTTTTCGCTCGAGGCGCTTTTCTGGTCGGCTCTTCTTCCTCGCTCCTTGGTCCTACAGGAGCCGTTGGAGAAAGATCGGCTTTTTCTTGTACGGACTCTGCTGTTTTGCGCGCTACTGGTTTTGCCCGGCTCTTTCCGCGAGGGGACTCCGTCTTTCCATCCGTTGACGTGACGATCCGTTCTTTACCTTCCAGCCCTTTAAACAATCCCGCCATTTCTTTTCGCGCCTCTTCTTCGGAGAGGGCATGGGACGCGGGGTCGGCGACGCCGCGATCGAGGTGTCTTTGAGACATACGTCCCACATGGTAGCATGGCGCCGACATTATGTCTCTGCCGAAAATCCTTGTTATTGTGGGCCCTACCGCAAGCGGTAAAACATCCGCGGGAGTTGCAATTGCCAAGACGGTGGGGGGAGATGTGCTTGCCTGCGATTCCCGTACGGTCTATCGGGGGATGGATATCGGGGCGGCAAAACCTGCAGGGAGACCTCTCTTGCTCGAAGATCCACGTTGGCGACCAGAGTTTTTGGGGGAGGGGCGCGGACCTATCGTTGTGGAGGATGTTTTGCACTTTGGCCTTGATCTCGCATCACCACGTGACGAGTACAACGTGTCGGACTTTCAACAGTATGCGTGGGAGGTAATCAAGGATATGCTCCGCCGCCACCGCGTCCCTGTGCTCGTAGGCGGGACAGGGCTATGGGTGGACGCCGTGGTTCGGAATCTCTCTCTCCCAGAGGTTCCCCCTGACCCCGCACTTCGCGCGACGCTTGACATCATGACGCTTGGTGACCTTTTTGCCGACTATAAGCGATTGGATCCGGAAGGGGCAGAGCACGTTGACCGCTTCAATAAACGGCGAGTCATTCGTGCACTCGAGGTGACGATGAAAACTAGCCGGCCGTTTTGGGAGCAACGCAAAGAAGGCCCCAAGCTTTACGAGCCGTTCTGGATCGGGATGGATGTTGAAGAGGAGGAACTCCGCGAGCGCATTTCGTTGCGCGTAGACCAAATGCTTTCGCAAGGGTTGGTGAACGAAGTCCGCGCTCTTTTCGATACCTATGGGAGTTCCGCGTCAGCCATGACGGGGATTGGATACCGCGAGTTGTGCCAATTTTTTGTCGGAGAGATCTCGCTCGAGTCTGCCGTGGAATGCATAAAAAAACACACCTGGACGCTTGCCAAACGGCAGAGGACCTGGTGGAGGGGACGAGGGGAAGTCCACTGGGTGAAAACGGCAGAGGAGGCCGTTACACTTGCGTCGCGCTTCGTTTTGCCTCAAGCTCTACTTTCACGAGATTCATAAGTACGCCCGGGTCAGCGCGTCCTTCCGTTTCCTTCATGACAAGCCCCATGAAAAATTTAAGAAGTTTTTCCTCGCCGGCAAGATAGCGCGTGACCTCCCCCGGATTTTCCTCAATGACGCGGCTCATCGCCGTAGCGAGTGTTCCGGCATCATCCAACTTTCCGAGACCTTCTTCTTCCATAATATGGCTTGGATCTTTACCGGTTTGCGTCATACGCTCCAATACGGTCATGGCGTTGGCGCTTGTAAGTTCTCCTCGTGCCAACAACACAATCAGCTCGGCAAAGTTCTCCGGCGAGATCGGTGTTTTTTCCACCGTGTGCTTTCGCTCATGCAAAAGCCCTACCCATTTGTTGAGGAGCCACGTGCCGACGATTTTTGCCATGCGATTGCGTTCCGCAACTTTCTCCTCCTCACTCTTTGATTGGTACTCTGGCAGGGAGTGTAGCCAGTCATAGATTTCGGAAAATACCTGTTCCACGTAGACGGAGAGTGCACGGCTTTCCACAAGAAGTTTTGCGTCTGGAGCACCGAGGCCGTACTCGGCCATGAAGCGCGCGCGCTTTGCCGCAGGGAGTTCTGGCAAATGTTCCACAACTTCGCTCACGAATTCTTCCAATTCCATTTTAGGCAAATCCGGATCGGGGAAATACCGATATTCTGCTGACCCTTCTTTTGTCCGTTGAAGGACTGTCTTGCCTTTTACGTCGTCCCACCCGCGTGTGGTAGTTTCGAGAGGCGGTGTGTTACTCTCCCAAAGCTCTGTTTGTCGTGCAATTTCAAAATTGAGCGCGCGCTCCACCATGCGAAAGGAATTGAGATTTTTGATTTCCGTCTTCGGATTCAACTCCGCACCAACCACGGAGTCGTTGTCATCGAGAACACGGAGTGACACGTTGGCGTCACAGCGCATGTGTCCCTTTTCCATGTCGGCTTCAGAGATGTCGAGTGAGCGCACAAGGGTGCGAATTTGTTCCAGGTAGGCCTTCGCTTGTGCACTCGACCGCATATCGGGCTTGCTTACGAGCTCAATAAGCGGCACGCCGCTTCGATTGTAGTCCACGAGTGTCTTGCCGCCCGCCTCAACGCCGGCGTGAATGTTTTTGGCCGCGTCTTCTTCCATATGCAAACGCTCGATGCCAACACGCACAGTGGTTTTCTCTTCCGGTACCTCCACGTGGACTTCTCCACCGCTTCCAAGCGGAAGATCGAATTGAGAAATTTGGTAGCCCTTGGGAAGATCCGGATAAAAGTAATGCTTGCGATCAAACTTTGACCGCGAAGCGATACGGCTTGAAAGCGCTGTGGCAAGGCGCATGCCCATAAAGACGGCCTCGCGATTGGGGACGGGAAGCGTTCCTGGGTGCCCAAGACAGATGGGGCAAATCAAGGTATTCGGCGCATCTGTCTCCCCATTGGGGCAACGACAAAACATCTTTGAAGCGGTCTTCAACTGAATATGTACTTCCAGTCCGATGATAGGAACGTAGCGCATACGGCGTGGATCGTACCAGTTCGGGCGCCGAGGCTCAAGTACGCGCCGGCTCTTTGGGCGCACTTTCTCGCAAGTCAAAATAGAGCACCGTCGAGTAGGCGATCACGAGCGGCATGAAGACAATCTCAATAACGTTCACGAGCACCTCAAGCCAGAGCGGGATGTCGGATGGATTTATCAGCACAGAGGGACCTTCGGTGAGGAGGCTCACAATTCCCACAAGCGCGCCGGTAAAAAACAAGTACACAAGTGCCAGAAATCCGTGCCCACCCACCAGACGCCACGCGACGTGCCAGAAACGGCCGCGCACAAGGTTGCGAGACTGTGAGAGGGCAACAAGCCCGTGTTGCTTGTGGAGCACGACTTCCTGCGCGCTAAAGGCATACCAAATCCAGAAGACCAGTCCCGGAATGATGAGGAGCAAAGAGCCTCCGACAACAATGAGACCGTTCACGAGTTGGATGACGACAAAGATCGGTGCCAGCTGCCAGGCTTTTTTCCCGACTAATTCCAACTTCACTTTTTTCTTGCGAAGGATGGCCCAGGTCAAGATCGTAATGGCGATGACGGCCCACAGGATGAGCGCTGTCTGTGCCACGTTCAGCGTCCACTCGATCGGAATCTCCCACGCCGTATCTTGGATACTCGGTTCGAGCAGGATGAGCAGAGCGTAAGGGACAAGCACCCAGGCGGTATAGCCAAGAAACACAGCGCTCTGACCCGTGTAAATCTCCCACGCCGTGCCAAGCAATTGCCCGAGCGGCTTCATACGCGTTTTTCGATGTCTTGAAAGACAACGTAATCGGTGATCATCACAAGGGGGTTAAGGACGATGCTCTGGAGTCCGACAAGCAGACTAAAAACTATGGTGGAGAGTCGGGCATGGAGTTCAATGTTGAGTCCGGACACGGCACCGATGAGTACTTCGCCGAAAATCACCAAGATAAAAAGAGCGGCAGCGAAGATGATGAAGTAGAGGACTTTCGGCAGAACCAGACGGATAAGCGTCTCCCAGAAGCGTCCGGCAACGAGGCGCCGGCTGTGCATGAAAGCGCTCTGTCCCTGCATGTCATTGTAGGCGAGGGAAAGCGGCGCGAAGTAATAACGGATGCCCCAACGCAAGACAAGGTAGGCGCTGGCAAACACACCGAGGATGAGCAAAAGTGTGCCGAGCGAACTCACCGGTGCTCCCAGAGAGGGAAGGAAACTTCCGCCGAAAAGAAACAGGAGTCCGGGGGCTAGCGGCAGAAAGGCAGCGAGCATAAGGACGCTGAAAAGAATCGTAACCCAGGTGAGAGGCCAAAATCGCTTCCACCCCTCGCGGCCGACAGCGGAGAGTTTTGTCGAACCGCCGTGATCTCGTGCGCGCAGGAAACGCGCGGTGGCGGCAAAGATCCAGATATAGAGGATCGGAGCGACAAGAAAGTTATTGAGAATTTGCAAAACCGTGCCGACCGTTTCGGTTGCCGAAAAGGAGGTAAGACTGGCGTAGAGAGAAGCGGCTGGCGGGGAAAAAGAGAGGCCGATGATGGAGGCGATTACGCTTACTAAGAGCCAACCACTGATACTTACAAGTTCGGAAAAATGCGCACGGTAGGTGAGCCAGCTTTTATCAATAACTTGGCCGACGGAAATGGGTTCGCTCATAGAGAGGTAGAAAGGATGGAGGTGATAATTTTTTGTGCCTCGTGTTGAGTTTGGGAGGTATCGGTGTGGCTCGTGTCCAGAAGGGAGATGTGCGCGCCACGGCTTTGCCAAAAGGTCTGAAACCAGGGGGCTCGATAGCGCTCGTCGAGTTTTTGCATGAACGGCAGGACTTCGAAACGAGCATTGTCCTGTTTATGCGTGCGCTCCGCAATGCGCCCTGCGGCCTCGTGTGGGTCAGCGAGGACGACAACAAGGTGCGTAGGGCCGTACTCAAGGGCGAGATGATTGCCGGGGAGGCTGATGATCTCTTCAAGCGAAAGAGGGTCGGGTTCCGTAATCGGCTGGTAGACGATGGAAGAGGCGACCGAGCGGTCTGAGCAGACAACCATACCGCGTTCAAACGCGGGAATCAGCACACGCCGGTAAAGAACAAGGCGATCAAGCGCAAACGCCTCGGCAATCTCTTTCCCGCTGTAAGGCCGGGCATCGCGTTGCACGAACTCCCAACGAATTGCCTCGCCAATCCATGCGGGTGACGGCTCGCGGCTTAACAGAATGTCAAAACCGTCAAGCTCTTCGGGGAGGGGGAGACGATGATGCTTCGCACCGAACGCGACAAGATCAAGCGCACGTTTACTCTGACTCTCTGCCCACGCACGAACCGCATCCACTAAAAAACTTTTTCCTGCAGCCTCGTTACCCTCTATGGCAAGAAACAACCGCTTCATATAATACCAAATTAGCGCCCCGTTGTCCCAAATCCGCCACGGTTTGGCGCCGCAAGATCCTCGACTTCTTCAAATGTTGCGTGCGCCACGGGGACAAATAGCCCTTGCATCACGCGTTCGCTTTTCTCTACGGTATAGGGTTCTGTGCCGATGTTGTATAGATAAGCATGCAGTTGATCATCGGGACCGCAGTAATCAGGGTCAATGACGCCTACGCTGTTGGCAAGTTGGATGCCTTTCTTTGCATTGCTTGAACGGGGGCAAAGGAGCAGAACATACCCCTCTGGGACACAGACGACCAAGCCCGTGGGGAATTTCCTCCGCTCGCCGGGAGCGAGGACGCCGCCTTCGGAGACCGCAATATCAAAACCGCATGCCCCGGCGGTTTTATACGCAGGAGTGGGGATGTCGGGCGAGAGCCGTCTTATCCGCACCGAGAGGCTTGGCATACGGCAGGATTATAGCATGGAGGCGTGTTATACTATCCCCACTATGATGTCATTTGACGACCAGTACCAAGCGGCTATTTCCCGGATTATGCAGGAGGGGGTGGAGGAGTTTCACGAGCGCACGAAGACGACCACACGTTCGCTTCCGGGTTTGACGTTTCAGGTAGATTTAGAAGAAGGATTCCCGCTCCTCACTCTACGCAAGATTCCCCTTAAGCTTTTCATTGCCGAGCAGATATGGTTTCTTACTGGAGAACAGCAGACGGAGGGATTTTTGCGCGAGTTCACAAAAATCTGGGACGACTTCACGGAAGCTGATGGCACGATCTCAAGCGCGTATGGCTATCGTTGGCGGCGCCATTTTGAGCGCGATCAGCTCATAGAGCTTGTGCGTCACTTGGAGGAGGAGCCTACCTCGCGGCAAGGAGTTGTCGTAACGTGGGATCCGAGTGGGGACGGACTTACGGCGCCCAAGAAGAAAAATGTGCCGTGCCCATTTACGTATGTGGTCAATATTATCGGCGGAAGGCTCAATATGCACAATGTGGTGCGCAGCAACGATATGATGCTCGGGGCGCCGCATGATGTGGCGGGTTTTGCGCTTCTTGCGAGCATTTTGGCCCAACGTCTTGCGGTTCGTCCGGGCATCTATACGCACTCCATTTCCCACGCGCATATCTACGGTAACCACTTTGCGCAAGCAGAAGAGGTTACCAACCGGTTTCACGAGCATGCGCCTATCCACCTTGAGCTTCCGTTGAAATCGTTTGAACGAGCTCTCGAGGCGGATAAAAAACTTGTTCAAGATATTTTTGAACTTTTCAAAAAGGAGTACCATCCTCTTGAACCCCTTGCGAAAATGCAAATTGCCCTATGAAGGTTATTCTTCTTGCCGCCATGAGTGCCAATGGATACATTGCCGAGCGAGCCGACCAATCCTCGCTTGATTGGACGAGTAAAGAAGATACAAAGTTTTTTGTGGAGAAGACGAAGGAGATCGGCGCACTCATCATGGGCCGGAGAACCTACGAGACCATTGGACGGCCGCTTCCAGGACGGCTGACTGTTGTCATGTCTCGCACCCCGGCGGATTTTCCCTCACAACCGGACGTGCTTGAGTTCACCACAGCCGAGCCAACGGAGATTCTTCGCAAACTTGAGGAGCGAGGATTTTCGCAAGTGGTCATTGCTGGCGGAGCTTCGGTGTACAGTGCGTTCCTCTCGCTCGGACTCGTGGACGAGTTGTATCTCACCATTGAACCGGTCTTGTTTGGGGCGGGAATTCCTCTTGCTGAGGGGTTTGCGCGGATGAATGTAGAGTTGGTCGGGACAAAACAGCTTGGGAATCGGGCTGTGTTGCTTCATTATAAGAAAATATGAGTGAGCCTCAATATCCTTATCTGCCAGAGGGGAAACAGTTTCTTTTTGCCGGGATAAATGACCTGTCTATGCAGGCGGCGAAAGGGGCGCAGGAAGAGTGTTCCGGCGACCAGATTTATCCTGTGGGGGCTGTTCTTGTGAGGGAGGGGAAAGTTTTGGCGCGAGCCGGAAATGGCTATAACAAGGGAAAAGCGTTCGTGCATATCTGTCCGCGTGTTGTTCGTGAGTGTAAATCCGGCGAGGGGTACGACCTCTGCCACCATCATGATTCGCCTGGGCACGCCGAACAACAAACGATCAAGGCGGCACAAGAGGCAGGAATAGATGTCGCAGGGGCCGATCTCTACATGTATGGACATTGGTGGGCATGCGAGCCGTGTTGGAAAACAATGATGGAGGCAGGGATTCGGCATGTGTATTTGTTGGAGAATGCCCACGAAGAATTTTCCCGCGATCGGGTGTATGCAAAAACTCTTGTTCCGTCCGTGAAGACGGCATATTTAAGTTGCGGTCTTACCTATGCGCCGGCGGAAATCCGAGATTTCTATTCTCAGTTAAAGATCGCCGCGGGTGAAGTGGGTGTGGAGATGTATTGCCCTCACGAACACACAGATCCTCTTAAGGCGACCGTACATTCCCCGAGTGAGATCTACGACGTGGATAAAAAACGTGTTCAAGAGTCGGACGTACTTGTTGCTTATCTTGGGTCACCGTCCTTTGGTGTTGGAGCAGAGATGGAGATGGCGCACAGTGCCGGGAAGCCTGCTGTCATCCTTGTCGAAAAAGGGAAAAAAATCCCGCGCATCATGGCCGGGTATCCCTCTGTTGTGTATCTTGTGGAATTTGAATCTTGGCCGGAGGCCTGCCGGCAACTTAAAAATGTTCTGAAGCAGCTATAACAGTGAGAGGGGCACGCGATAGGTAGACTTCATGTCCTCGAGTTTTCCCTCTACGATCATGCGGCGTTCTTCATCTTTATCGAGTTTGTAGCTTTCATCGGTGTTGCTGTACTTTGCTTGCGTGAGCCCGTGTTTGTTTGCCTCCTCGAGCGTGAGCGGTGAAATGAGCGTCTGAAACATGATCTGGCACACCCGTTCGCCGGGATACACGCGGATGACTTGGTTACCCGCCTCATTTTTCATGGGAAAGATGAGGTTGCCTTTATAGTGCGCGTCAATAATGCCTGAAAGGGAAAGATTGATGCCGCGGCGATTCGTGGAGGTGCGGGGGAAGAGGAGGGCCATAAGGGTAGGGGAGGAAAGCTCCACGCGCTCAAGACTTGTGCCGATGACGAACTCGTTTGGGGTCAATTCAAAATATTGTCCCGGTTCGAGCGTGATCTCCTCGTATTGTTCTTTGTGTACATCGCTCTGGTCGATGGCGGTCTTGATGGCGCGTCGACCGCCCTTTTCCTGGTGCCAGTTGCGGGGGATCAAAAACTTATATCCCAACCGAAGATCTACAGCATGAGGCTGTAGCTGGAACTGGTCAATGGGCGGGCTGAAACGAATAGCTCCGGCACCCATTTCGGCGAGGATTTCTTTGCGGGTGAGAATCATAATGACGAAACAATAACGAAAAGCGCTCTCGATGTCGAGAGCGCTTTTTCTAAACACTCACTTTTATTCCGGGACCCATGCTGGATGTCAGCGTCACGGAGCGGAAGTAGATACCCTTTGCGCTTGCGGGTTTCACTTTACGCAACTGCTCGATGAGCGCGTGGAAGTTCTCGAGGAGCTTTGTCGCATCGAACGAGACTTTTCCGATGATCTGGTGCACGTTGGCGGTGGCATCATTACGGAACGTTACTTTTCCGGCTTTCTGTTCACTTACCATTTTCTTTACATCCGCACCGACGGTGTCGGTCTTGGGGTTTGGCATGACGCCGCGCTGGCCCAAGATTTTCGCAATCTTCGCGATCTTAGGCATCATGCTTGGCGTTGCCACTGCAACATCAAAATCGAATGTTCCTTTTTGGGCGATGATGGCAATGAGTTCCTCGCCGCCGATCACATCAGCTCCCGCGTCTTTTGCCACGGACTCTTTATCTGGTTCTACAAATGCGGCGACGCGCTTTGTCTTTCCCGTGCCGTGCGGCAAGTTCATCGTGCCGCGGATGCTTTGATCCGATTTGCCCGGATCGATGCCCAGGCGTACGTGGACCTCCACGCTGGCATCGAACTTTACGTTCGACGTCTTCTTCACAAGCTCTATCGCCTCGGCAGGCGTGTAGAGTTTTTTGAGATCGAGGCCGGTTGCGGCCGCTTTGTATCGTTTGCTTCGCATAGTTTTTGTGTGGTCAAGCGCCTTTCGGCTCCCACTTCGTTAAGTTATTCTCCAATGTCCACGCCCATTTGCCGCGCGGTGCCGGCAATAATTTTCATTGCTGCTTCTTCATCGTTAGCGTTGAGATCGGGCATTTTCTTCTGCGCGATCTCGCGCAACTGCGCCTTTGTGATCTTACCCACCTTTTCCGTCAACGGTTTTCCAGAACCCTTTGGAATACCCGCTGCCTTTTTGATGAGGTCGGACGCGGGAGCGACTTTTGTGATGAACGTGTAACTCCGATCGTCGAACACGCTGATGACAACAGGCACGACTTCGCCACGGCGGTCCTGAGTGGCTGCGTTGAACTTCTGCACGAAATCAGCGATGTTGAGACCGTGCTGGCCAAGTGCGGGACCTACGGGCGGTGCGGGGGTTGCGGCTCCGCCGTTAATCTGGAGCTTAATTTGCGTAACCAATTTAGCCATAAAGCGTTCTGTTTATAATGGATTTCCCCGGTGGGGACAACCATCGCTTAAGTAAGTGGCCCGAGCTTACCCTATACCTTCTTCACTTGCAAGAAGTCGAGCTCGACCGGGGTTTCGCGACCGAACATGGACACAAGAACCTTAATTTTGCCGCGGCCTTCGTCCACGTCGGCAACCTTACCCTCCATATTCTTAAATGGCCCGTCAGAAATTTGCACGGTATCGCCTTTGCGTACATCGAGTTTGTATTCCGGCTCGTCTACGCCCATACGCTTCTGCAGCGACGTCATTTCTTCTTCCGATATGGGGGTGGGAATGGTGCCGGTGCCGATGAAGCCTGTAACGTTTGGCGTATTGCGTACCACATACCACGAATCATCTGTTACGACCATTTCGACGAGAACGTAGCCCGGAAAGATCTTCTCCTCTACCACGCGGCGTTTGCCGTTTTTGATTTTGATTTTCTTCTCTTTGGGCACGAGGACGTTGAAAATTTTGTCCGACATGTCCATGGAGTCAATACGCTGGTTCAGGTTGTGCGCGACGTTTTCCTCGTAGCCAGAGTAGGTGTGAATGGCGTACCACCGGCGGCCAAGTTGTGCGGTTTGTTTTGCCATATTAAGAGGCGAGGCGGATAAGCTGGGCAAGGCCTTTGCCAAAGACGATATCGAGCAGGAAGAAGAAGACGCCAAGTCCTACGCTCACAGCTACGACGAGGAGTGCATAGGACGTACTCTCGCGGCGGTTGGGCCACGTGACTTTTTCGAGCTCTTCTTTGGACTCGCGTAGATACCGCGTGAGCCGGTTATTGAGAAGTCGTTTTGTCGCATCGGACATATTGGGTATTTAAAAATGCCCCTTCGGGCGATTGGAGACAGGATACACAAACCACTGTACAGCGTCAAGCAAAAAGGAAAAGGCACCCGTACCCTTAGTTCTCTCTTAGAGATCACTAAGAGAGAACGAAGTCATGACTTAGAGAGAATCTGTCACAAAAAGGAAAAGGCGCCCAGTTCGGCGCCTATAAAGGGAGGGGGAGATTCTACCTAGACGACCCGAGAAGCGGAGCGCGAGTCTCTCGATACTTTCTCGTGAATCGCCGGATGAGAGAAGTCGTAGCCCCGTTGAAGGGGTTAATAGCCTGCGTACTCACATACAGACGTGGGTGAGTCAACCTGCCCATCTTGCACCGAGGGAAGGCGAGCCCTATCTGCTCAATGTGTTCGCGTTGGCGGGCGAACAGAAGGAGCGGGGTTCCGTGCGCGATAGACACGCCGATCTCCACAAGGAGGCTCGAATTCGTGGGCTCGAGGTAGAAGGCCACCATGATGTGACTGTGTTTTAGGGCGTCGATGTCTCTGGCGATTGCTTCGGGGCCGGAGGAAAATCGTCCGCGTGCCTGCGTTTCGCGTGCGGCGCAGTAGACGGAGAGCCGGTGCGTCTCAAGGACGTCTACGAGTGCGCAGACCTCGTCTTGGCGTCTCTGCCAGAGGGAATGGGGGATGCTACTCATGGAAAGGCCGATGAACACGTCGTGTCGCATGGTGTGGCCATTTCAGCACAAAAGTTCGTGCGTGGTCAAACCCCCCCATACCAACAATTCTCTCTTAGTGACCACTAAGTCATGACTTAGAGAGAATCTGTAGAGAGAACCTGTCGCGAAAAGGAAAAGGCGCCCAATTCGGCGCCCGCACCCACAGTTCTCTCTTAGAGATCACTAAGAGAGAACGAAGTCATGACGTAGAGAGAAGGGGGAGTCTGCGGTTATCCTAAATGTCCAAATTCTTGACGCTCTTGGCGTGAGTTTGGATGAATTTTTTTCGTGGGGCGACTTCGGAACCCATCAAAATTTCAAAAGCTTCGTCGGCGGCCGAGGCGTCCGCAATAGTGATACGCCGGAGTGTGCGATGTGCCGGATCCATCGTCGTCTCCCATAGTTGGTCAGGATTCATCTCCCCCAACCCTTTGTAGCGCTGGATGTTTACTTTAAGTCCGCCGATGCTCATGGTCTCCCCGGTCCCTTCCGGCGCGCCCGCGTTCTCGTCCCCGCCTTCTTCGGCCCCAGCCCTCTTAGCCTTCTCTTTAGATGCGCCAAGTTCTTCGAGCACACGCGATTTTTCATCATCCGAGTACACGTAACGCGCATTCTTGCCCCAGTTCACCCGGTAGAGCGGTGGCTGCGCCAAGTAAATGTGGGCCTTGTGAATGAGCTCTGGGAAGTAACGGTAGAACAGGGTAAGCAGAAGCGTCTGGATGTGAGCGCCATCCACGTCGGCATCTGTCATAATGACGACGCGATGATAACGCAACTTGCCCACGTCGAATTGCTCGCCGATGTTCGTGCCAAGCGCGATAATGAGAGATTTTATTTCATTGTTCTGCAGCATCTTGTCGAGTCGTGCGCGCTCCACGTTCAAGATTTTTCCACGCAAAGGGAGGACGGCTTGGTTATCACGATTGCGTCCTTGTTTGGCGGAGCCACCAGCCGAGTCACCCTCGACAATAAATAGTTCACACTGTTCGGGATCGCGGTTCGCGCAATCCGCCAGCTTGCCCGGCAGCGTGAGTCCCTCGAGCATGCCTTTGCGCAAAACGGTATCGCGTGCTGCCCGTGCTGCCCGCCGTGCCTCGGCCGCAAGCAGACACTTTTGCAAGATCGCTTCGGCATCACGTGGGTGCTCTTCCAGGTACACGGCAAACGCCTCGGCAAATACAGCTTCCACAGCCGTGCGCGCTTCTGGGTTGCCGAGCTTTCCCTTTGTCTGTCCCTCAAATTGCGGATCCCGCAGCTTCACGCTGATCACCGTTGTAAGCCCTTCGCGCACGTCGTCCCCTGACAGATTGGTGTCCTTCTCTTTCAGGAATCCTTTATTGCGGGCATAGGTGTTAAGCTCGCGCGTGAGCGCCGCGCGAAACCCCACCAGATGCGATCCTCCATCTGGGTTGTAAATATTGTTCGTGAAACAAAAGAGCGATTCGTAGTATTCATCGGTGTATTGCAGAGCTGTCTCTACCTCAATCTCGCTTGCGGCATCTACTTTATGTACGTAAAAAACGTTTTCGTGACGGACCTCCTTGTTGTGATTCAGATGACGCACGAAACTTGCCACTCCGCCCTCAAAGTAAAACGCATACGGTTTAGGCTCGCTCGTGCGTTCGTCCACTACGACAACCTTGATACCCTTCGTGAGGTAACACTGCTGGCGCAGGTGATCAAGGACGGTCTTGACGTCGAACTCCACAGTTTCAAAAATACTTGCATCCGGCTCAAAGATAACTTTTGTACCCGTGCCTCTCGCCTTCTCTACTTTACGCACCTTGTATGTCGGTTTGCCGCACGCATATTCTTGCGCCCACAAAAATCCGTCACGCTTCACTTCGACTTTCAACCATGTGGAAAGCGCGTTTACAACGGAGACACCAACTCCGTGCAAACCGCCGGACACCTTGTACCCGCCGCCGCCGAATTTTCCTCCTGCGTGAAGTTTTGTGAGGACGAGTTCGAGGGCAGACACCTTAAACTGTGCATGAGTCTCTACGGGGATACCGCGACCGTCGTCTTCCACGCTTACGCGATTGTTGGGGAGGAGACTTACCGTAATGACTTTGGCGTGCCCCGCCATGGCTTCATCAAACGAATTGTCCACGACCTCCCATACAAGGTGGTGCAAGCCTGCGGGACCCGTGGAGCCGATGTACATACCCGGGCGTTTGCGCACGGGGTCGAGGCCTTCCAGAACTTGGATTTGTTTCGCGCCGTATTCGGCCGAAGAGGATTTTGCCGCCATAGGAATGGCCGTAGGGTATCACAGGATAAGGTGCCTGAAAAGCCTTTTTCGGATATAATGAAACCGCTATGCAGGATTTTCTTTCGGCCAGCCAAGAGACGCGGCAGACGGAAAAATTTTTGACGCGGGCGGCGTGGTGGGTGGAGCACAAAGAGCGCGCCCGGCGTCTGGGGGTTATCCTTTGGGCAGTCGCAGCAGGAGCGCTTCTCTTTTTTGCGTTATGGGTGTTTGCCGATGCGTTTTTCTTCCGCTACGAAACGGAACGGGCGCTTGTGCGCGGGCTTGCCATCGAGAATCCCAATGATCTTCGTGAGAACGCCCAGGTGTTTGCCGCAAAGCCTATCCGGCCGCTTAGCGAGCCGTTGGTACTTTCCGCGAAGGAAGGTTTTGTGGATCTTCTCTCCTTTGTGGAGAACCCCAACGATCGTTGGTGGGCGCGGGTGGAGTATCAATATGTTTCGGGCGAGACACCGCTTGGCGAACCGCAGTTTGTCAACATCTACCCCAAGGAACAGGCGGCGCTCTTGGCGCTTGCTGTCCCGCATGACCGCACACTTTCTCGCCCCACTCTGCGGACGCGACAGGTTACGTGGCATGCCATTGACCCGCATACCATCCCCGATGTTTCTGCGTGGATGGCGGAGCGCGCGCTTTTTCAGATTACCGACGCCTCCTTTCTCCCCGCCGTCTTTTCGGGCGATGTTCCGGTTGGCCGCTCCCTCTTTACCATAAAAAACGCTGGGGCTTATGGGTATTGGGAGGTGCCTGCCGTCGTGCTGCTGCGCCGAGGCGAGGCTATTGTTGGAGCGACCCACACGGTGTTCGAAAATCTTGAGGCGGGGGAGAGCCGCACGGTTGAGTTGTCGTGGTTTGGGACATACCCGTCGGTGACACGCGTGGATGTTCTCCCGCGTCCCGATCTGTTTACTCCTTCTGCCTATTTACCGCCTTCACTCTCGTCGAACCCCTAAAACATGTTTTCGGGACATGCCTGGCGACAATTTGATTGGTGGATGGTGCTTGCCGTTGTGGCCCTTGTGGCCATCGGATTTGCGGCGATCTATTCTGTTGCTCTGTCTTTGCCGGTAGGGGATCTGCTCTCCGTGAAAAAGCAAGCGATCGCTCTTCTGGTTGGCGCGCTTGCCGGGCTTGGCCTTGCGCTTACGCATGTCCGATGGTTTGAAAGTTTGAGTCTTCACCTCTACGTCCTCGGCGTTGTTCTCCTTGTCCTTGTGCTTTTTTTCGGGGAGACGATTCGCGGCACGACCGGGTGGTTTGTTCTGCCGGGCTTTAACATTCAACCGGTGGAGTTTGCAAAGATCGCGCTCATTCTCGGCCTGGCCCATCGTCTGGCACGACGAAGGTCCGCTGTTCTTGCGTGGCGTGATATTGCGCACACCGGATTGCTTGCTGGCATTCCTGTCGTGCTCGTGTTTCTGCAACCGGACCTCGGTTCTGCTCTGGTGCTTGTGGGCGTCTGGGGCATCTTGCTTCTGTGTTCGCGCATAACTTCTCGACAAGTTCTCGCCCTCGGCGCTCTTTTCCTCGTACTTGGATTGCTCGGTTGGCAGTTTCTCGCGGGCTATCAACAGGAACGTTTGCTGTCATTTCTTCACCCGGCGGCGGACCCACTTGGAGGGGGCTACAATGTGACGCAAGCGATGATTGCTGTGGGGTCCGGCCAGTGGTTTGGTCGTGGGCTTGGATTTGGCTCGCAAAGTCAGCTCCGGTTTATTCCGGAGGCGCATACAGATTTCGTGGCTGCTGTCGTGGCGGAGGAACTTGGGTTTGTGGGCCTTACGCTTTTGTGTGCCGCGTTCGCCCTTCTCTTCTGGCGTTTGCTTCGTTTGGCCTCGCGTGCTCCCGATGATTTTTTGCGCCTCTTCCTTCTTGGAACGACAGCCGTGCTGTTCATCCAATTTTTTGTGAACGTCGGTATGAATCTTGGCTTGCTTCCCGTGACAGGCATTACGCTGCCGTTTGTGAGCTATGGCGGATCCTCTCTTATATTTTTTTTGTGTCTGATCGGGATGGCGCAAAGTACGGCCGCACACCTTTCTCGTACAGGGGGAGGGGAGGGGACGCGACAAGCGTGAATGTGTTACACTCGCTTTATATGAGTGACCGCCCACTGTCCAAAGAGGCCGTGTGTCTTGTCTCCTTTTGCCCTGTGTGTGAACGACGCGACGTGTCTCTTCGCGGCCGCGTGCTTGAAAGCGATGGCGACACTCAGCTTCTGTATGTACATTGTGATTACGGCAAACATGCCATTCTCATGCTCCTCATGACAAACGGGGAAATGGTGAGTTCTGTGGGTGTGGTGACAGATTTGTCTGTGCATGATCTTGGGCGCAAGACGCTTTCTCTGGCTCTCGATGAAGACGAACTTCTTGAGGCCTACCAATTCTTCCAGAATCCCGCGGCACTTTCAGCGCGCCTTGTCCGGTCTGCTTGACAGACTCTTGTGAATACGGCACGATAGCGCGCGATATGGAACGTATTTCTCTTTCTGCACAGAAGCGAAGCATTTTCGGTCGAAAGACTAATGTTTTACGTGAAGCAGGTAAAGTTCCGGCCGTGGTCTATGGTGCGGGAGTGAATCCCGAACCGGTGCTTGTGGATCGCGTCGCCTTCGTGAAGGCTTACGAAAAAGCCGGTACGTCTGGACTTCTGCATCTTGAGGTGGAGGGCGGCACGACGTACCCGGTGCTCATTGCCGAATTTGCTCTGCACCCTGTTTCGGATCGTGTAGATCACGTGGATTTTCACGCTGTAGATTTGACGAAAGAGGTGGAAGCTAAAATCGCGCTTCACTTTGTGGGCGAGGCGCCGGCGGTCAAGGGGCTTGGCGGAACGCTGGTTGCCGAAATGCATGAGCTTCCCGTGCACGCGCTTCCTGCCGCGCTTGTTTCCTCCATTGATGTGGACATTGCAGCGCTTGCTACGTTTACAGATCGCATTCGCGTGAGCGACCTCAAGCTTCCAGAAGGGATCCATGTGGAACCGGAATTGGCTGAATATATTGTTGCGTCCGTGGAAGAGCCTCGAACGGAAGAAGAGTTGGCGGCACTCGATGCAGCAGTGGAAGAAAACGTGGAGTCGGTGGAAGTGGTGGAAAAGAAGAAGAAGGAAGAAGAGGGAGAGGAAGGCGAAGACGGCACCGAAACCGCGAAAGACAAAAAGGCCTAACCATGCCACGGAGGACCGACAACAAAAAAATCATGATGCGTGCCGCGGTCGTTCTTGTTGGACTATCCGCGGCACTTTTTGCTTTTGCTTTCCGTGATTTTTTCCGCGGCGGTCCGGTGAAGGAACAGGCGCCGACGGTTCTGTTCCGCCACCCGCTTGATGGTCTGCCCACAGGGGAAGAAGTGCCCGTGGGGCAGGTGTATGGGGTGGTGATCGAAAATATGGTGGAGGCCTGGCCGCAAGCGGGGCTTGATGGGGCGTCCGTGGTCATAGAAGCGCCGGTTGAAGCGCGCATCCCGCGGTTCCTTGCTTTTTTTCCGGCTGACCGCACTGTAGAGCGCATCGGTCCCGTTCGCTCCGCCCGCCCCTATTTTATAGACTGGAATGCGGAACTAGACGGACTCTTTGCGCACGTGGGGGGGAGCCCAGAGGCGCTTGAGACACTAAAGCGTGATGACACACGCGATCTTGATGAGTTCTCCAACGAGTGGTTTTTCTGGCGCGATGATAACCGCGACGCTCCGCATAACGTCTACACTTCCACCGAAAAACTGGCAGAGGGCCTTGCGCGTTTACGCGAGAGGTTTCCCTTCGGCGCGCCTGCGTGGGACACATGGAAGTTCGGAGAACCGGACGCTGCGGGAGCCCCCGCGGGGCGTGTGCGAGTAGATTTCGGCGCGGAGCCCTATGTGGTGGAATGGGTGTATGATGGGGGGCGTGGCCTTTTCCTGCGTCACCAGAACGGATCCCCGCACGTGATGGAAAACGAGTCAAAGATATTTGCCGCCAACGTTGTTGTAATGGAAACAGATGTGGAAGTCCTCGATGCCATTGGACGCCGCCGCATTCGCACGCGAGGTTCGGGCAATGGACGGCTGTACCAACGTGGACGAGAACAAGACATCCGTTGGGAAAAGCCGGCGCAAAGTGAGCGCCTGCGCTTCTTCATCCCACAACCGGATGGGACGGAACTCGAAGCCGTCATGGCCCCGGGGGCTACGTGGATAGAAATCTTACCAACATCTCTATGAAATTTTCTTTCTTCTTTCTTGTCCTTCTGCTAGCGCTTGCCGGCGGCGCATGGGGGTTAGCAAAGGTACGCAACCTCGAACCGGCTCCCGTTGTGGTTGTGGAAGAACCGGCGGAGGATATAGAAGAGCCTCCAGCGGAGGCACCCATGCGCGTACTTTCGCCAAAGGAACATACCCTTGTGAAAAGTCCTCTTTCGGTGATGGGCGAGGCGCGCGGATTTTGGTTTTTTGAAGCGAGTTTCCCTGTGCGCATAGAAGACGGGGAAGGGAATATGCTTGGAGAGGGAATTGCCACAGCGCAGACGGACTGGATGACCGAAGAATTTGTTCCGTTCTTCGTCACCATCGAATTCGATCCAGGGGAAGCAACAGTGGGCGCGCTTGTCCTTATGCGTGACAATCCTTCCGGCCTTCCTGAAAACGACGCAGAAGTGCGCGTGCCGGTGTTTTTCATCCTGCCGTAGGTTTTAAAGATACGCCCGCACGATGCGGGGACGTTTAGAGAGATCAGGGAGGACGCGGATTTCCGCGGGGGGAAACTGTTCAGAAATAAGAACGGGGACTTTTTCTTCTTGACTCGGATCTATCTCGCACAAAATAGTACAGGACGTGCCAAGAAGGGCGCGCGCCTTACCAAGCTGCCGTGCGAACAGCCAGTACACGTCGAGTCCGTATACGCCCGCCTCAAGAGCCATACGCGGTTCAAAATCTCGGATGTCTTGCTGGACCTCCTCTTCCCACTGCGCGCGAGTAAGATAGGGGAGATTGGCGGTGATGAGTGTGTGCTCCGGGGAGTGTTTGCGCAGCAGGGGGAGGACTGGCTCCAAAAGATTTCCGGTTGTAAAGGTGATTTGGTCCAGGACATGGTGCGTGCGGGCGTTTTCCGTTGCTACCGCGATGGCTTCCGCGCTCAGATCGCTTGCCCAGACTTTTTCGTGCGTCTCTGCCGCCAGCGTGACCGCTATGGCGCCAGACCCCGTGCCGATATCCATGAGCATGATACGCTCGTGGTGTTCTTCGTATAGTCGAATGACGCGGAGCGCTTCTTCTATGAGTGTCTCTGTTTCGGGACGAGGGATTAAAACAGCGGGGGAGACGGCAAAGGCACGATTATAAAAAAACTTCTTTCCGGTAATGTAGGCTACGGGCTCGTGCGCAAGCCGGCGATCCACGCATGCGCGGAAGTTTTGCGCGACTTCTACCGAGGGCGTTTCGTTCAAGTGGGAAAAAAGCTCTGGCTTGCTTACCCCCATGGCGTGCGCCAATAGCACTTCGGCATCGAGAGCGGGGGAAGCCACATCGGAAAACCCGGGGTCTGTGTGCGCCTTGAGCTCCTCCTTCCCCCACGTGAGTAAATCAACCACGCGCATAGAGGAGGCTATTCTTCGCTTTCGCCAGACTCTACGA